>SBFL01000341.1 GCA_006227965.1 Bacteroidota bacterium
GGTATCTTTTATAAAGGCAGGGATACAGATATTTTCAAGGGCGGTAAATTCAGGCAGGAGCTGGTGAAACTGAAAGATAAATCCAATGTGTTC
The DNA here is from genome assembly GCA_006227965.1 of Bacteroidota bacterium. Lineage (GTDB taxonomy): Bacteria > Bacteroidota > Bacteroidia > Flavobacteriales > Flavobacteriaceae > Robiginitalea. The sequence goes on from SBFL01000341.1 coordinate 94, forward strand.
GTTACGGAACCTGGCGAGTTGCCTTTCTCTTAGTCGTGTAATGTCGCTCCCGTTAATTTCAATCCGGCAGGGCTTTCCAGGATTTGGGGCATCCAGGGTTCCTAGAATTTGCAGCAGGGTGGTTTTGCCTGCCCCTGAGGCACCTACAACCGAGACAACTTCTCCTTTGGCGATTTCCAGGCTCACCCCTTTTAGAACTTCTACGGAACCATAGGATTTATAAATGTTTTCAGCCAGGATCATCGCATTAATTTGAAAGGCTGAAAGTACGGATTCAGCCAGACTTGTCAAAATGGCGTAAGATTCTTCAGATACCTGCCCACTAAGGCATCGAGCACTTTTCATTTCATGGGTTTGCGAACCATTTCCCCTTTTTTTAGCATCTTTAAGGAAAACTTTGAAAATGGCACCATACAGGTATCTCGAGGAATATAATATTGAAATCACCCAGGAGGTCCGCAACTTCTACGAACGCATCCTCAGCGAAATAGGGGAGGACACCCAAAGGGAGGGCTTGAAAAAAACACCCGAACGGGCTGCCAAGGCCATGTTGTTCCTCACCCAGGGATACCGGCAGAATGCGGTGGAAATCCTGAAAAGCGCCATGTTCAAGGAAACCTACAGTGAGATGGTCATCATCAAGGACATCGAGATGTATTCGCTTTGCGAGCACCATATGCTGCCATTCTTCGGGAAGGCCCATGTGGCCTATATCCCTGACGGGCATATTGTGGGGTTGAGTAAAATCCCAAGGGTAGTGGATGTTTTCGCCCGGCGCCTGCAGGTGCAGGAACGACTCACGGATGACATTGTGGAGTGCATAAACCAGACCCTCAAACCCCGCGGGGTGGCGGTGGTCATAGAAGCCGCGCATATGTGCATGATGATGCGGGGGGTCCAGAAACAGAACTCTGTGACCACCACCTCAGGATTCCGGGGGCAGTTCGAAAAAATTGAAACCCGGAACGAATTCCTCAAGCTTATCGGCTCGGACCTCTCCTGATTCCGAAACCGGTTAACCTCATTGCTGCATGGAAGGGAAATACAGAATACTGATTTTGGGGCTGCTTTTGGACGGGATCGGGATGCTTTCACTGGCCCTTCCCGGACTTGGGGAATTCCTGGACCTGTTGTGGGCGCCGGTTGCCGGTTGGTTTATGACCCGCCTGTATCCTGGGCGTGAGGGAAAGATTGCCGGGGTGGTGGCCTTTTTGGAGGAGTTGCTTCCAGGCCTGGACATCATCCCCTCCTTTACGCTGATGTGGGTATACACCTTCCTTTTGAGGCGAAAAAAATCCACCGGTACGTAAAGGGTGCTATCCTACTTTATCGCGGCTGGTCTCCGGGGAATCCGATGGAAGAAAAAACCCCAGCCCCATGCGCCGCAACATTTTTTTCTCCAGGTTCCAGAAAAACGCGAACTGCCCGAAAACCGCCCCCATAATCACCAGCAATACCTGGTAAATTGGAAAGATTACCAGAATGCGAAGCGTCCAGTAGATCCAGGATCCCCACCAGGCATCCGGGAACCCACCCGGGTGGAGGCCGATCCAATTAAGGAACGGTTTGGCGACATATACGGCCGTGGAACCTGTTGCGGAAAATACGACCAGGATGATAATAAGCTGGAAATTGGATTCAATCCCCCAGCGCTGCTTGAGTTTCTTCATAGGACTTATTAACCCGGCAAAGGTAAAAAAATTACAATCTTGGAATAAAAGGCCCCAGGCGCTGGTTGTATTTCCGCTGGAAGTAGATGAAGTAATTGTATAATTTGTAGTTCACTTCGTACCCGTAGTCAATTTTCGGGTCGTAATCGATTGGCCACTGATACAGGTTTGTATCGTACTGCCCCGGCAGCAGTACCCGGTTGTTCCAGTTAATCACATAAATTTCGTTCCGGTTTTCCAGAAACGACTGGGAATAATAGCCTTCCGGACGGGCAAAACTCTTCAGCCAGCTGTAGAATCCCGGATCTATGATGATAATCTCGTAAGCCGTTTCCGGGTCTGAGATTAATACGGGTTCTCCTTCGGACTGGCGGAACGCCTGCTTTTCTTCCTGGCTTATATCCACTTCTGGCCGCGTGCTCCCGCATCCTGAGAACAAGAGGGGGCCCAGAAGGATGCAGATCGCGATGAGACTGCGCATATTCATTGGGCAACGTTTCTGATAAGATACAAAAAAACCACCTGATTTCTCCATGAGGTCCTTAAAACAAGGGAGCCGCTAAGGCCTGCCGCTTTCCAAACATTCCTGCCGGCAAACAACCTGTCCTGCTCTGTTGCGCGGGCGGTCCCCGGGAACCGGTACGGCCGCCTCCTCAGGGATATTTCCGTTATTCCGGGAAGACACGACACATGCCCGGCAGTATATCAAAACAGAATTTTGGTTTTGTGAAATACTTAACGAATCTCAAATATCTTTATATTTGGTCCATGTCGTTTTTCCAAATTCCGAAACAGCCTCATCCCTGGGTTTCGTACTATCGCGTTGGCAGACTGTTGCATTGGGCACTGTTGCTCTTCTTTCTAGAGTCCTATGTTTACTGGATCATGCTCGAGGCCGCCTTCATTGGGGGAAATATATACCGGATCGGCTTTTGGTTATGGTCCTTCCTGTTTTCCTTTATCCATATCTTCCTGGTGATTATGGATGGCTGGTCCCGTTTCCAGGATTACAAAAAAGCCAAGGACCTTTTTTATTTGTACGGGGTCAAACCGAGGATTGCGGAATGGTTTATCGGCTCCAAGTGCCAGCGCAATGCGGCCCTTCAGGCAGCCCAGGAACTGGGCATGGAAGATGAGGTTCAACGGTATTTTAGTGGTCGGGGGGTGAAATGGTTTCACTACGTTCCCTATTTTATGGTCAGGGACCCCCTGTTTCTTATCCGTAAGGCTTTTTGGGAACGCACGTTTCTGGAAAAATACTACGCACCAAAATTCAATTTTCGCGAAATACAACTGGAGGGCGCCGGATGATCTTGTCAGCACGGGAGGTTTCAAAATCCTATGGTGCGCGACAGGTACTTAAGAAGGTATCCCTGACTTGTCGCGAAGGAGAAATTTGCGGTTTGATCGGACCCAATGGAGCGGGCAAATCAACACTCTTCCGGATCCTGATGGGGCTGGTCAGCCAGGATGCAGGTGAGCTGGAACTTCGATCGGTTTCCCCGAAACCGCTGGGGGGCATTATAGAGAAGCCCGCCCTGTACGGATATCTCTCTGCCCGTGAAAACCTCAATGTATTTTCCCGGGTTCAGGGGCTTGTCCTGACCGGGCAGCACTACCAGGAGCTGATGGCGCAGGTGGGCCTGCCTGCGGATCGTCAGGACCCGGTCCGGAATTATTCCATGGGAATGAAACAGCGCCTAGGCCTGGCCATTGCCCTGTTGAATGACCCGGACTGCGTAATTTTGGACGAGCCATTTTCAGGCCTGGACCCCATAGGGATAAGAGGCCTGCAGCAGCAGGTGAGGTCCCTTGCCCATAAGCGCCGGCTCGGGGTGCTCATTTCTTCTCACAACCTCGTTGAGCTCGGGGATTTGTGTGACAGGCTCTATGTGATCAATCACGGGGAGATCGTTCGGGAAGGGCCGGCCCGGAAGGTTCTTCAGGCGGCTGCCCGGGGATATATCCTGTATGGGGACGGCCTGGCCGGTTCCCGATTGCTACAGTCCCTGAAGGTCGAATTCCGTAAGGGCAGCGCCTTGCTTTATCCGGAAGCCCACCCGATCGAAGAGGTCCTTAGAAATCTCGTTCAGGAGGATGGGGTAGCCCTAAAGGCGTGCATCCCCCAAACCGATCTGCGTACCCTGTTTGAAAAGGAGGCCCCATGAGACATCTGCTCCTGACTGAACTTTTCAAGATCTTCCGGCAGCGCAAAACCTATTACGCTATTGCCGCTGTATTCGTGCTTGAGGCGTTCATTATGGTAAGCGCATATTACCAGGGGCGGGAATTCCTGGAGGTGCTCCTGGAAAACCTTAAGGAATCCTTTGAATTCCGGGGAGACCTGCTCAACGGAAACCTGATCATCTACCTGGTTTTGAATTCCTTTTGGTTCCACATACCTCTGATTCTGATGATTGTAGTTTCCGGATTCCTGACCTCTGAGTATAAAGACCGGACGGTGGAGGCCACTTTACTGCAACCCGTTTCCAAATGGCGCTTTATTGTGAGCAAATACCTGGCAGCATTGATTTTTACCGCTTTTATTCTCGGAATACTCATAACC
>SBFL01000345.1 GCA_006227965.1 Bacteroidota bacterium
CGGAGTCGGGAACGAAAAACAGGGGCATATCTACAGGGGTATTGCCTACAGTACCTCTGATATTCAAAGGAGGTACCTGGTCATCGTCGTATCCGATAATTTCCTTGACAGGACTGTGGAAACCCTTCTCAAGTCGGCTCAAACTGGGAATGTGGGAGATGGGAAGATCTTCGTCTCAGAAGTAATAGAAGCCTACAGGATCCGCACCGGTGAGAGCGGTCATGCGGGGATTAACTAACCTAATCTTAAGAATCTGAATTATGGATACAGCAATATTTACAGCCAATAATGTTTGGATGATGGTCTGTACGGCCCTGGTATTTTTCATGCATTCCGGTTTCGCTTTCCTCGAAATCGGCCTGACCCGGCAGAAAAACACCATCAACATCCTCTTTAAGAATATCTTTATTATCACCGTAGGCCTGCTGATGTACTACATAGGAGGGTTTAACCTCATGTACCCGGGCGAATTCAACGGTTTTCTAGGCTTCGCTGGTTTCGGCCTGGAAACCGATGCTGCCGGCGTAAGCGCAGCCTACGCGGATGGAGGATACACTTACTGGACCGATTTTCTCTTCCAGGGGATGTTTGCCGCCACCGCTGCCACGATCGTATCGGGCGCAGTTGCAGAGCGGATTAAACTCGGTCCGTGCATGATTTTCACAGTCATCTATGTAGGCCTGGTATACCCAATTGTAGGTTCCTGGCAGTGGGGCGGTGGTTTCCTTTCCACGCTGGGCGGGGAAGATGCCGGATTCTATGATTTTGCAGGCTCCACCCTGGTCCATTCCGTAGGGGGGTGGGGTGCCCTGGTCGCTATTTGGCTGCTTGGGGCCCGGATCGGAAAATTTGGTGAAAAAGGCAAACCCAATGCGATCCCCGGCCACAATATTCCCATGGCCACGGCCGGGGTTTTGATCCTCTGGCTGGGTTGGTTTGGGTTTAACGGCGGCTCCGTCCTCTCAGCCGATCCCGCCCTTACTTCCCTGGTCCTGACCACTACCTGCCTGGCGGCGGCTGCAGGAGGTATTGGGGCTTTTGCGGTATCAACATTGGCGTATAAAAACTACGACCTCACCATGTTCCTCAACGGAATACTCGGAGGGCTCGTGGGAATCACGGCCGGGGCAGACCTGATGACGCCCAACGAAGCTGTAATGATCGGACTTATTTCAGGGGCGATTATCGTAGGTGGGGTAGCCCTAATAGACCGGTTGAGGCTGGATGACCCCGTGGGCGCGGTAACGGTACACCTTATCTGCGGCATCTGGGGGACCCTGGCTGTCGGACTCTTTGGAAGCAAAGCGGGGGCAGATCAGTTGCTGTACCAGCTCGCCGGGGTGGGGGCTGCCGGGGTTTTTTGCATGCTGTCGGCATTAACCATCATCTTCACCCTGAAAAAGACCATCGGTATCCGGGTGGACCGGCAGGAAGAACTGGAAGGGCTGGACCTTCACGAGCACGGAATGGACTCCTATGCCGATTTCCGCATGAACCAACACTAGCCCTTAAGGCACAAAAAAACGGAGCGTTTGGCGGAACGCTCCGTTGAAAATGCCCTGCTCAAACGACACATACAACTTGACTAATACTCCAAAAGGAGTTTAAACATTGTAGCAATGAAACAGAACACTTTTCAAAATTACACAAAATCTGCCTTTTTTGCAGTATTCATACTGGTTTTCACAGGGCTGAAAGCCCAGGAAGACGAGAAGAAACCTGCCTTCCACTTCAACGGATCTGTAGACGCTTATTACCGCAGTAACCTGAACGGGTTGAACAGTTCCGTCCCCATTTTGGAGGCAGGAGAAGAAACGGGAACCATCCCGGTGGCAGCACCCGGGACGTCCTTTGCCAATGACACGGGGTTTGCACTGGGCATGATCAACCTGATCGGCAGTTACGAAGGCAAAAAAGTTGGCTTTGTGGCCGATCTTGTCTTCGGGCCAAGGGGAGAAGACGCCGTATTCGGGTCCGTGGGATCGTCAAACATCATCAACCAGCTCTATGTTTACTGGAATGTGAGTGAAACAGTGACGCTCACCCTGGGTAATTTCAACACCTTTCTGGGGTACGAAGTGATCTCACCGGTGGGAAATTTCAATTACAGTACTTCTTATATGTTTTCCTACGGTCCCTTTTCTCATGCAGGTATCAAGGCCGATTTTACGCTGGGTGCGGACTGGACTGCCATGCTGGCCGTAATGAACCAAACCGACTTTACCGCCTTCAACCCGGTAAGCGACCTCTCCTTTGGCGCTCAACTTGGCTACAAGGGGCAGTACCTGAACCTGCTTTTTGGCAGGCAGGGTATTGACAAGGTCCTGGTTGACGGGGAACTTCAGGAACCCGATATCGCCTCCCTTTTTCAAATCGACTATACCGGAGGATTTGATATTACTGAGGACTTTTACCTTGGCATTAATGCCACTTATCAGGACACTGGCGATGTGGGATATGATGAGGATACCCCGGATATAGGCTTCTATGGGATTGCCCTGTATCCGCAGTATAAGACCTCAGATCGATTCACCCTGGGACTTCGGGGTGAGTACTTTGCAGAAAAGGGAAATTTTGGGGCCATCGGCACGGAGGTCGAAGATTCGAGCGTTTTTGCACTAACGCTTACCGGCAACGTCTCCATTGGGAAACTGGACATAAAACCTGAAATCCGATTTGACAATGCATCGGACGACAGTATCTATTTCCTCAACAAAGACCTGGAGTCCCAAAACAGCCTGGCCTCTGTGTTGCTGGCTGCTGTTTTTTCCTTCTGAGGGGAAAGGAGGGCCTGCTGCATTTTGGTTTGTGAAAGCCTCTTTCGGGTGGAGCCCGGGAGAGGCTATTTTTTAAAAGCCATTACGCCTGCCGGTATTGACAGAGGTAAGTGGTTGGCAGGGGGGACCAGGGGGCAGGAATAACTTGGGTTATAGGCGCAATAGGGGTTATACGCCTTGTTGAAATCTATCAAAATCGAATCTCCCTCCGGGATGCGGAGGTCTATATACCTTCCCCCGTCATAGGTTTCCACTCCATTGGTATCATCGGTAAAAGGGAGAAACAGATAGTCCTCATAATCCGGTTTTGAAAGGAGTTCCGGGCTCTGGTACACTTCCAGGACATAGGTGGTGCCCTCAAACTTAAATGTCAGCTTACCAAAGACGCGCTCCAGGGCTGAATCATTCGTGCTGGTAGGCATATCAAATGGAAGTGCCTCCGGGGTGCGTTCCAGGCGTGCCCAGATCCGGTAATTCGTATCCGGTTCAAAAAAATCAAGGCCTTCGAAGTTTTTTCTGTACCGGTCCGGCAGCGGAGAGGTTTCCGGGTCCCGGAAGGATTCATTCAATGAATTGCGGAAGGTTTGGATATCAGCCAGGGCTTCGTTGCCCTCAAAAACCAATGGCTTTTCCAGGTCGTGGTACCTTTTGCCATCCCTGCATCCCGAAAGGGTCAAAACAAGCCCGAAAAACATCCCCAAAAACGGGGCAAAGTATCGCCATTGCCGGTTACGTGCCTTCATCTGTTCTTCTTTAACGTTCAAAATAATGGTCAAAAATAGGAAAACAGCCGGGTATTCCTCCCTGTCCTGATCCAGAGCTTTGATTCAAATGCTACTCTGTGGCATACCTGGCCTGCCCGAGATACTGGGCAATAAGCTTGTTGAATTCCGGACTGATCCGCAACAGGCCTGTATGAGGCAGGTTATACAGCTGGTCTGCATCCCGGTATCCCTTTTTGAGAAGTTCCTCCAGGTAGAAGTTGGCAGTCCCAAAATCACCGTACTTGGCCGTGTAGGAGATAACCTTCAGGTAATTTTCGTACTCCATGGGTGCGGTTATGGTCTTGAGCATGAAGAGGAAAATCAGGGCGTCTTCATCAGGGTCCGGCCCGTTTCCATAGGCGTTGATATAATCTGCAATAAGGGCATTTAAATACCCCTCCAGGCGTTGCCCCATGAGTTTTTCCTCCTTCCTGGAACTGTCCTTGAACTTAATGATCTTACCCATCTGGTAATTCCACCATCCGAGATTATTCAGGTTGAAGCTGGAAACATCTTCCTGCAGGTAAAACGTATAGTCTTCCGTCAGGATGATCTCCTGCAGCCTCACCTGTTCCCATTCTCGCTTCTGCCCCTTATAAGTACTGTTCTTGCGAAGATCCCTTCGCTTGTCCTTCAGCAAATCCGTATTGGTCAGTCCCTCGTACAGGGATAACCCCTCCTCTATCTGGTCCATGGCCAGCAGGAACTCTCCCCTGCTCTCGAGGTCCACCAGGTAGTCCAGGAATTCCCCGTATCTGGATCGGATAAAGGCCGAGT
>SBFL01000143.1 GCA_006227965.1 Bacteroidota bacterium
GCATATTTAAGATCAATCAAAAGTCAAATCTTTATTTTTGGCCCTGTTAATCGGGTCGATGAAACGAATTTATTCGATAGGATCTTTCCTCTTGTTGCTGGTGGGCTGCCATCAGGGACCACCTCCTGGCTTCAGGGAAGTGGAACCCGTAGATTCAGGCGTGGCTTTTAGCAACCGGCTTGTGGAAACCCCGCAGCTCAATATTTTGAATTACCTCTACTATTACAATGGGGCAGGGGTCATGGCCGCGGATTTCAACAATGATTCCCTTCCCGACCTGTATTTTGGAGGGAATCAGCAGCCGGACGCTCTTTATATAAACAAAGGAGGGCTGAAGTTCCGGGAAACCAGGGCTCTATCCGGCATCTCGGATGCGATGGGATGGACCACGGGGGTCACCCACGCGGATGTAAATGGGGATGGGTTTCAGGATATCTATGTCTGCAAGGCCTCCGGTTACAGGGCCCTTGAAGGGCGCAACCTGCTTTATATCAACAAAGGGATAGATGAGGAGGGGGTCCCGGTTTTTGAAGAAGCCGCACAGGAGTATGGGCTGGATTTTTCGGGTCTTTCCACACAGGCAGCCTTTTTTGACTTTGACCTGGATGGTGACCTCGATCTTTTTCTCCTGAACCATTCGGTGCATCCCAATCGGAATTACGGTAAGGGTTCCCAGCGAAAAACAATTGACCCGCTCTCCGGGGACAGATTGTACCGGAATGACGCAGGCTGGTTTACAGACATAAGTCAGGAGGCCGGAATCTACCAGGGAAAAGCAGGCTATGGGCTGGGCCTGGGAATCAGTGATCTTAATAACGACGGATACCCGGACATTTACGTGGGTAACGATTTCTTTGAGAATGATTATCTCTACCTGAATCGGGGAGATGGTACCTTTGAAGAACTAATTTCAGGTTCAAGCGACAAAGTGGGTCACACCACCCATTACAGCATGGGGAATGACCTGGCAGACATCAACAATGATGGGCTGACAGATCTCGTTTCCCTGGATATGCTTCCGGAAGACCTGATAACTTACAAAACTTCGGGCCTTGAATACGCCTACCCCATTTACAGGCAATACCTCAGGAACGGTTTTGCTCCCCAGTATATGCAAAACACCCTGCAGCTAAACCTGGGGAATACCACATTTTCTGAAATAGCTTACCTGAGTGGCGTGGCTGCAACCGAGTGGTCCTGGGGCGCCCTGCTGGCTGATTTTGACAATGACGGCTACAGGGATCTTTTTGTAACCAACGGCATCAAGGGGGCCACCAATGACATGGACTACATGAATTTCATCGCGAACGAAGACATTCAGAGGAGAATCGACCAGGGAATGGCGGATTCCGACATGCCCCTAACCGGTGAAATCCCCCCGAAAAAAGTCCCGAATTACATCTTCAGGAACAAGGGAGACCTGACCTTCGAGGACATGAGTACCAAATGGATCGGGAATCGCCCCACCTATAGCCACGGAAGTACTTACGCCGACCTGGACCTGGACGGGGACCTGGACCTTGTGATCAGTCATGTGGACGAGACGGCCTCTATCCTGGAAAACACCCTGGAAGTGGGTAACTTTTTAAGGGTCACTCTGGAGGGATCTGGGGAAAACACACGGGGGATCGGTGGAAAGATAATCGCCTATTCTAACAAGGGCATGCAGGTTGCAGAAAATTTCACTGCCCGGGGATACCTCTCTTCCATACCTGCCATAATACACATGGGCCTTGGGGAATCATCCCGTTTGGATTCCCTGCTGGTCATTTGGCCGGGAGGCGCGTATCAGAAATTAAGGGATGTGCCCGCCGGGCAACTCCTGGTACTGCGTCAGGCGGAGGCAAACGGCAATTACTACCACAATCATTCGTCAAAGGCTTTTTCTTCCTGGCGGAAAAATGACAGCCTCCTTCCTTTTGTACATACCGAAAATCCCAGTCTGGATTTTGACAGGGAACCCCTTATCGCCTATGCCCGCTCCAACCAGGGACCCGATATTTCCGTTGCCGACATCAACAATGATACCCTGGAGGATCTTTTTATCAGCGGGGGAAAACGTCAGGCGTCCGTTCTCTATGTGCAGCGGCCCGACGGGACCTTTCTCTCTCGGGGGGATTCCCTCTTCGAAAAAGACGCGATCAATGAAGATACGGGACATCTCTTCCTGGATGTGGATTCTGATGGTTGGAAGGACCTTCTGGTGGTCAGTGGCGGAAATGAATTCAATGCGGGGAATGCCATCCGCCCGCGGCTCTACAGGAACCGGAAGGGAACCTATCAAAAGGACACGACAGTCTTTAAGGGGGTTTCCCTTAATGCCTCCTCGATAGGTGCTGTGGACCTGGAAAAGGATGGAGACATGGATCTCCTTATCTGCGCAGATGCAGTCCCGGGAGCCTTCGGAGAAAGCCCGGTTCATGGCCTTTTCGAAAATGACGGTAAAGGGCGGTTCAAAGAGGTAACAGAGCAGTGGATCCCGGAAATTCAACAGTTCGGGGGTATTTCGGATTTTAAGTGGGGAGATCTTAACGGGGATGGCCTGCAGGATCTTGTGGTTGCCGGTCACTGGACTCCGGTGGGGGTATTTATCAATTCAGGCAATGGATGGCATAAAACCGATGGAAACGGGCTCGATTTCACGCATGGGTGGTGGAACTCTCTTGAAGTAGCAGACATTGACGGGGACGGGGACCTGGATATCATCGGAGGGAACTGGGGGCTGAACAGCAAGTTCAATGCTTCCCGTTCAACCCCGGTTAATCTATACAGGGCGGATTTCGACCAGAACGGCTCGGTAGAGCCCCTGGTTACCTATTACCACAAGGGAGTGGAAACCCCTTTTGCTTCCAGGGATGAACTAGGTAAACAAATGCCCTTCCTGAACAAAAAATTTCGTACCTATGCGGAATTTGCAGAAGCCCCCCTGGAGTCCCTCTTCGGTGCGGAAGCCCTTATGAAGGCCGATCGCAAACAGGTGTTCGAGCTAGGCAGCGCCGTGTTCCTCAACGACGGGAATGGACACTTCCAAAAGATCCCGCTTCCCGGGATCGCACAGGCATCTGCCATCTATGATTTCCTGCTGGAAGACTTTGACCAGGATGGTTTGCCTGACCTGATGATCGTTGGCAACCTTTACGAAATCAGCACCCAGCTGGGAAGGATGGATGCCTTCCACGGACTGGTGCTAATAAACAAAGGCCGTGGTTCATTTTCATGGGCCCCGGAACTTGCCCCCCCTGTTTCCGGGGCAGGACGGAGAATCGATACCCTTAGAGCGGGAAATAAAAAACATTATATGATAGGGAGGAATAATGCCTCCCCCCTGATTTTTACCAAAGATGAGCACTAATATGAAACTATACGTACCGCTTCTGCTTTGCGGCGCCCTGTTGCTGGGGTCCTGTGAGACCTCTGAAAAGGAACCCGAAGTGTCCGAATCCAGCAAGCCTACCCTATTTACGCTTTTACCGTCGGACAGTACCGGCATCGATTTTGTGAATTTTGTGGAAAATCAGAAGGATTTCAACATCTTCAAGTACCGCAACTTCTACAACGGAGGAGGAGTTGCCCTGGGCGACATCAACAATGACGGCCTGGTGGATATCTTCCTCACAGGCAACATGGTCCCTAACCGCCTGTACCTGAACAAGGGGGGGCTTTATTTTGAGGACATTTCCGAAAAAGCCGGGGTGACCGGGAACAAGCCCTGGTCCACCGGTGTGGTCATGGCAGATATTAATGCGGATGGGCTCCTGGACATCTATGTAAGCAATGCGGGCAACATGGAGGGCAACAACCACGACAACGACCTGTACATCAACAACGGGGACCTGACCTTTACGGAACGCGCCAGTGAATACAACCTGGCCGAGACCGGGTTTACCACCCATGCCACCTTCTTTGACTACGACAAGGACGGGGATCTGGATGCCTACATCCTGAACAATAGCAATATTCCCGTAAGCAGCCTGGGGTATGCAGAACAGCGGGAAGTGCGGGCGCAGGACTGGGAAGGAGTGCCTCATATTTTCAGGGGTGTGGGAGATATGCTCCTGAGGAATGATGACGGCACCTTTGTGGATGTCAGCGAGGAGGCCGGTATATATGGCAGCCTTATCGGTTTTGGTCTCGGGGTCATGGTCACCGATCTCAACCAGGACCTCTATCCCGATCTTTACATCTCCAATGATTTCTACGAACGGGATTATCTGTACATCAACAATCAGGATGGGACTTTTTCCGAGCAGATCAAGGACTGGACGGGGCACCTGAGCCTTTCCGCCATGGGGATCGATATTGGCGATATCA
>SBFL01000200.1 GCA_006227965.1 Bacteroidota bacterium
CTTTCCTTTTTCAACCTCTACCACGCCTTTTTTTTTGTGCCTTTTTCCGTGATCCTGGTGATCAAGGACTACAGCCCTGTTTCGGTAATTGGATGGCATCTGGCCACGATGGCACTCTTTTACACCAATAATTTTCTCAACATTATCATCAACAACAAAGACCGGGTTTTCTACCCCCTGCTATTGGTTCTGGCCCTCCTTGGGGTTGCACAGTACTACGGATGGTTTGATATCACTCAATTCACAGCCCCTGTCTTTGACATGTTCTACGACCTGCCCTTGACGGCCCTGTTCCCCTGGCTGCTGCTCCTCTATGCAGCGTGGATTTCTTTCAGGCACTTTAGAAGCCATATGTACCTGGATGCCGGCCTGGCGGTCAGAAAACAGGAGGGGAAAACGGAGGATTATGCATGGTTGAACCGGTTCGGCAACCTGGGGACATTTTTGAAAAACGACATCAAGCTTATTCGTCGGAACAAACGCTCAAGGACCACAGTTATCATCAGCGTCCTCTTTCTGGCCTACGGACTTTTTTTCTTTACCGGATCTGTGGAGATGTATGAAACTCCGGTGATGTGGGTCTTTGCAGGGATAATCGTTTCAGGGGGCTTTCTGTTTACATTCGGCCAGTATGTTCCCAGCTGGGACAGCTCCTATTATCCGCTCATGATGAGCCAGAACATCCAGTACCGGGAATACCTTTACTCCAAGTGGTATCTCATTGTGATTGCGACGAAGGTCAGCACGCTCTTATCTGTATTTTACCTCTATTTTGGATGGCAAGCCTATCTCGCCATCGTGGTGGGAGCGATATACAATATAGGGGTCAACTCCTACCTGGTACTGTGGGGAGGGGCCTATATCAAGACACCTATCGACCTTACGAGCAATAAAAAAGCATTCGGGGACAGCCAGGCATTTAATGCCAAGACCCTGTTGCTGACCATTCCGAAACTCCTGTTGCCCCTGTTGGTTTTCTGGCTGGGGGACTGGGTATGGAACGATACGGCGGGATATCTTATGGTAGCCCTTGCCGGCGTGGCCGGGTTTGCATTCCGGGAGCCTGTTTTCAGGCTTATCGAAAGGATCTACAAGAAGGAAAAATACAAGACACTTTCAGCCTACAGGGAGAAGGCTGCCTAAACCCCCAATTGGAATATGATCAAAACAACCGAACTCACGAAGAAATATGGAGCACAGACGGTCCTTGACCTCCCGGACCTGGAAATTCCTAAAGGGCAGAGTTTTGGGCTGGTAGGGAACAACGGGGCTGGAAAGACCACCTTTTTCAGTTTGATGCTCGACCTGATTCAGCCTACAACAGGAAACATTGTGAACAATGGGGTGGAAGTCCAGAGCAGTGAGGCGTGGAAACCTTTTACTTCGGCCTTTATAGATGAAAGCTTCCTGATTGGGTACCTCACCCCGGAAGAGTATTTTTATTTCATCGGGGAGTTGAGGGGACAGTCGCGAGCCGATGTCGATGCATTATTAGCAGGCTTCGAGGACTTTTTTCACGGGGAAATCCTCCACCAGAAAAAATACCTCAGGGACCTATCCAAGGGTAACCAGAAAAAAGTGGGGATAACGGCCACCTTCATTGGCAATCCCGAGGTGATGGTGCTGGATGAACCCTTTGCAAACCTGGACCCCACCACCCAGATCCGGCTTAAGAGGATTATCAGGGAACTGGCGGCTAAACGGGAGGTAACCGCGCTTATCTCCAGTCATGACCTGGTCCATGTCACCGAGGTTTGCGACCGAATTGTAGTACTGGACAAGGGCAAAATCGTCAGGGATATACAAACCTCGCCTGAGACCCTCAAGGAACTGGAAACCTTCTTTGGAGGATAAACATCCTTTTGGTTTGCAGCGCGAGTTTCCGCATAGTGAGCGCTGAAATCAGTCGGGTTAAGCCGGTCAAATTATTCAAAGGGCCTATTTTTTAAGGCATCCCGGCATACTAAAAGGGGGGTTTTGTAGTTTAGACTACATACGAATACCGGTTATTTTGAAGCTTCGTTTTTTAATACTTTCATTTCTTGGGGCTTTGTGGCTTTTCGCGCAGGGATGTTCCACTAAGAAGGATGCCTTTGTGAACCGCAATTGGCACGCGCTGAACACGAAGTACAATGTGCTGTATAACGGGAACGTTGCCTTCGAGCAGGGGCGTTCGCAAATCAACAATTCGTACCGCGATAACTACTGGGAGATCCTTCCTGTTGAGCGCCTGCAAGTCTCAGGAGAGGTCAAATTGGATACAGAGGACAATAACCCCAACTTCCTCAGGGCGGAGGAAAAAGCCACCAAGGCCATTCAGAAGCACAGTATGGACATCAGCGGGGTGGAGCGCAACCCCCAGACCGACGAGGCCTTTTTGCTGCTCGGGAAAGCCAGGTATTTTGATGAGCGATATATTCCCGCGCTGGAGGCATTCAATTACATTCTCCGGAAATACGAGGAGAGCAATAAGCTTGTTGAAGCCAGAATCTGGCGGGAGAAGACGAATCTTCGCCTGGGATATGAAGAGCTCGCGCTTCAAAACCTCAAGAAGCTTTTTAAATACGACGACCTCTCTGACCAGGAGTACGCGGATGCCAGGGCGATTATGTCCCAGGCCTATATCAACCTGAAGGCACTTGATACTGCGGTCCTGAACCTGAAAACAGCTGCCGCCTACACTCGAAAAAATGAGGAAAAAGGGCGCTACTACTATATCATCGGCCAACTTTTCGACCGTCTAGGCCATCCGGATAGCGCTGATTTGGCCTTTAGCAAGGTAATTGATCTGAACCGGAAAATCCCCAGGGTGTATCTGGTCAACGCACACCTGCGGAAGATCAGCAACGGACAGCAGTCCGGGCAGAGCAGCGAGGACCTGCTGGAGTACCTTGCCAAACTGGAGGAAAACCGGGAAAACAGACCCTATCTCGACAAAATTTACCGCCAGCTGGGCGAATTCCACCGCCATGAGGGGTCGGATAGCCTGGCACTTGCCTATTACAATAAATCACTTCGGGCCAGCGACAACGATCCCTTCCTGAACGCTTTGAATTACAACGATTTGGCGGAGTACTATTTCGATGAAAACCAGTACCGGAACGCCGGATCCTATTACGATAGCGTCTTGTTAAACACCCCGGAAAATTCGCGTACCTACCGAAGGGTCCGTAAAAAACGAGACAACCTTGAAGATGTGATACAATACGAGGAAGTGGTACAATATACGGACAGTGTTATTTCGCTCTACGAGATGTCCGCGGTGGAACGGGAAATCTATTTCCAGACGTATATCGATTCGCTTCGGCGGATTGAAGAAGCCGAGCAGCAGAAAAAAGAACGGCAGGCCCGCATTGGGCTGGAGACTTTTTCACAGAGCCAGGGAGGAAAGGAAGATCAGGGCAGGTTCTATTTCTACAACATCACCAGCCTGGGTTATGGCAAAACTGAATTCCGAACCAAATGGGGGGACCGGAAACTGGAGGACAACTGGCGCTGGAGCAACAGATCGAGGATCGCTCCGGATGTATCCGGGGGGGTAATTACCGAAACGGTGTCCGTGACTGACGAGGTTGCAGATGATGAAAAATATTCCATGGAATACTACCTCAGCCAAATCCCGGATGATCCTGAGCTAATCGACAGCCTGAGGGGTGAACGCAATTTTGCAAACTACCAGTTGGGGCTTATTTACAAGGAAAAATTCAAAGAGCCGATGCTGGCAGCTGCCAGGCTGGAACAGGTCCTTAATTCACAGCCGGAGGAACGACTTGTGTTGCCAAGCAAGTACAACCTGTATAAAATCTACCAGGAGGTGGGAAGCCCCCTGCAGGAATCTATGAAGCGGGATATCCTGGAGAACCATCCCGAATCCCGCTATGCAGCTATCCTGACAAATCCGGACATTCGCCTTTCAACCCTTGAAAACAGCCCTGAAGTCAGGTACGCCGAACTGTTCAAAGCCTACACGGAGCAGGAGTATTTAAAGGTCATAACAGGGACAGAGGAAAGTATCAATCAGTTTGCCGGGGATCCGATTGTAGCTAAACTGGAACTGCTGAAGGCAAATGCCATCGGAAGGCTGCAGGGATTTGAAGAATTCAGTGAGGCACTTAATTACGTGGCATTGAACTACCCCAACACCCTGGAGGGGATGCAGGCCCGGGAGATTATAGATCAGCAACTCCCGAAATTACAGGGCCGTGAGTTTTCGGACGCCACCGGAGCCAGGGGTACGGGAAACTGGAAAGTGGTTTTCCCCTTCAAAAGATTCCAACACAAGCAGGTCGTGGATTTAAAAAAGAAATTGGA
>SBFL01000185.1 GCA_006227965.1 Bacteroidota bacterium
CGCTGGCGCAGGAAAGGAGAAAAACACATGTTCCACCCCATGAGCGTGGCCATGCTCCAGAAGGCAGTACGGAACAACGAACCAGCTACCTACAGGGAATTTGCCCGGATGATAAACGAACAGTCCAGCCAGCTGATGACCCTGAGGGGAATGTTCGAATTCACCAACTTCGATCCCATCCCCCTGGAGGAGGTGGAACCCTGGACGGAAATCGTCAAACGTTTTAAAACGGGTGCCATGTCCTATGGATCCATAAGCAGGGAGGCCCATGAAAACCTGGCCGTTGCCATGAACCGGATAGGGGCGAAGAGCAATTCGGGTGAAGGAGGGGAAGACCCGGACAGATATTACCAAACCCTGAATGGGGACTGGAGAAATAGCGCCATAAAACAAGTGGCATCAGGAAGGTTTGGCGTATCCTCACACTACCTGACAAATGCAGCGGAGATACAAATCAAAATGGCGCAGGGGGCCAAACCCGGGGAGGGAGGGCAGCTTCCCGGACCCAAAGTAAACCCGGAAATTGCCCGGACCCGGAATTCAACCCCTTATGTGGGCTTGATTTCCCCTCCACCCCACCATGATATATATTCCATTGAGGACCTTTCTCAATTGATCTACGATCTGAAATCGGCCAACAGGAAGGCACGGATCAATGTAAAGCTCGTTTCAGAGGTCGGGGTGGGAACGATAGCCGCAGGGGTGGCCAAAGCAAAAGCTGATGTTATCCTGATCTCGGGGCATGACGGGGGCACCGGCGCCTCCCCGCTGACCTCCCTGAAGCACGCCGGCCTTCCCTGGGAACTGGGGATAGCCGAAGCCCAGCAAACCCTTGTGGGGAACGACCTGCGGAACCGGGTAGTGCTCGAATGCGACGGGCAGCTTAAAACAGGCCGTGATGTGGCCATTGCCTGCCTGCTGGGAGCTGAGGAATTCGGATTCGCCACGGCACCTTTGGTAGCCTCCGGCTGTGTAATGATGCGCGTGTGCCACCTGAACACCTGTCCTGTAGGTATTGCCACTCAGGATCCTGAGTTGCGGAAAAAATTCCAGGGAAAGCCGGAGCACGTGGTGAACTATATGTACTTCGTGGCCCAGGAACTTCGGGAAATCATGGCCAGGCTTGGGTTTAGAAAACTGGACGAAATGGTGGGACAGGTCAGCAAGCTAGACCGCAACAGCGCGATAGACCATTACAAAGCTCAGGGCATAGACCTTAGCCCCATCCTCCATCAGGTGCCCGTGCCCGAAGGGACCCGTCTGTGCAACACACATGCACAACATCACAGGGTGGAGGAATCCATAGAATTCGAAATCATTGAAAAAGCCCATCCGGCCCTTTTTCGAAAGGAAAAAACAACCCTCGACTTCCCGATCCGAAATACCGACCGGGCTGTCGGGGCCATCATCAGCAATGAGATTTCAAAAATCTACGGAGCCACAGGGCTTCCGGAAAATACCCTGAAAATCAACTTCACCGGTTCAGCCGGTCAGAGTTTCGGAGCTTTTGCCACCCGGGGGCTTTCCCTCGTGGTTAACGGAAATGCCAATGATTACCTTGGAAAAGGACTCTGTGGAGCACGGCTCGTATTGAAAATCCCTGAAGGGTCTACCCTCCGACCAGAGGAAAACATCATTGCCGGGAATGTCTGTTTATATGGAGCTACTTCCGGGGAAGCTTATATCAACGGAAAAGCAGGAGAGCGTTTTTGTGTACGGAATTCCGGGGCAAGGGCCGTGGTTGAAGGAATTGGAGATCACGGTTGCGAATACATGACCGGAGGGGTGGCAGTTATACTCGGATCCGTGGGGCGGAATTTTGGAGCGGGCATGAGTGGCGGTATTGCCTATGTCTTTGACTCTGAAGGGGATTTTATCGGGAAATGCAAAAATCACTCCCTGAACTTCCTCCCCGTAGAGGAAACTTCGGACATACGGGATTTAAAGGAACTCATTGAAAACCACTACAACGCCACCCAAAGCCCGATGGCCCAAAGAATACTGGAATCCTGGGAGGCCTGCCTCCCAAAGTTTGTCAAAGTATTCCCGGAGGAATACCGGCAGGCGCTGATCCGACTGGAAAACGAACAACTTGAAACCTCCTGAGCACATGGGAAAGATCACAGGATTTATGGAATATGGCCGCAAGGTAGAAGCCCACGACCCCGTGGATGAGCGGCTTAATCATTTCAGGGAATTCACCCTGCCCCTGAAATCAGAGGAACTCCACAGGCAGGGAGCACGCTGTATGGATTGCGGGATCCCTTTTTGTCACAGCGGCTGCCCGCTCGGCAACCTGATACCGGACTTTAACGATGCGGTCTACCGGGGGCAATGGAAAAAAGCGGCAGAACTGCTGCATGCCACCAATAATTTCCCGGAATTTACCGGCAGGTTGTGTCCTGCACCCTGCGAAGAAGCCTGTGTCCTTGGAATTAACCAGGATCCCGTCAGCATCGAAAATATCGAGAAAAACATCGTGGAAAAAGCCTTTGAGGAAGGCTGGGTCAGCCCGCAACCCCCGGCAGCACGGACCAATAAAAAAGTAGCTGTTGTGGGTTCCGGTCCGGCCGGACTGGCTGCGGCACAGCAGCTCAACCGGGCCGGGCACCGGGTTACTGTCTTTGAAAGGGACGAAAAACCAGGGGGGTTGCTCCGTTTCGGGATTCCGGATTTCAAACTCGGAAAGGAGGTAATCGACCGACGGTTGGGCATCCTGGAAAAGGAGGGAATTGTATTTCGATGCGGGGTGCATGTAGGGGTCGATCTGCCGGCCACATCCCTACTGGAGGATTTCGATGCGCTCCTGCTGTGTGGCGGGGCAACTGTCCGGAGAAAGCTTCCCATTCCGGGCTCTGACCTTGATGGGGTTGTACAGGCCATGGATTTCCTGGCGCAAAACAACCGGAAAGTATCCGGAGACCCTATTCAGGGTGAACCTATAAGCGCCCGGGGAAAGCAGGTCATCGTAATCGGAGGAGGGGATACTGGATCGGATTGCATTGGCACAGCCCTGCGGCAGGGAGCCAAATCTGTGGTGAACTTTGAAATTCTCGGAAAACCTCCTCTTGGCAGGCCTGACGGACAACCCTGGCCTTTTTGGCCGATGCGGCTTCGTACGAGTTCCTCTCACCGGGAAGGGGCAGAACGCTTTTTCAGCATATCCACCAAGTCATTCAATGCAGGTGGCAAGGGCGACCTGAAAAGCCTGGTGACCGTTGATGTGGAATGGACCAAAGATACCGATGGGAGACCCAGGCTAAGCGAAATACAGGGCACGGAAAAGGAATGGCCCTGCGACCTGGTCCTGCTCGCCCTTGGGTTTACCGGATCCGAACCGACCCTGGTCCAGGCCCTGGGTCTGGAAATGGATCACAGGACAAATATCAAAGCATCTGAAAAGGATTACAAAACCAATTTACCGGGCGTTTTCGTTGCGGGAGACCAGCGCCGGGGGCAATCCCTGATCGTCTGGGCCATCTCGGAGGGCAGGCAGGCTGCTCATCATGTCGATGACTTTTTGATGGGGGGTTCTGAATTGCCCCTGAAGGGAGATGGGGATTTACCCCGGGTGTAAGCATCCCATGAAATAGCCTCTTTCAAGCTGCAGACATCTGCAGCTTTTTTTGTATCTTCTGATCAAACCAACACCTAATCAATACGTTATATGAGTATTTCAAAGAACTTTCCAAGCGTACTTTTCACTTCTCTTCTCCTTGTTTTATTATCGGGCTGCAGGACTGAACCAAAGGAGAAACAAAACTCTGAGGCAATTCCAGAGGCAGAAAAAAGGCCTGTCGTGGAAGTTGTCACTAAATCCATGGAGTTTTATGCACCTGATACCATCCCCAGCGGGTGGAACACTTTTGTGTATAAAAACCAATCCACGGAACCGCACTTTATATTGTTTGACAAATATCCCGAAGGCAAAAGAATGTCCGATGCCCTAAAAGAAGTCATCCCTCCGTTTGATGAAGGGATGGAGCTTATTATGCAGGGCAAAGGGGATCAGTCCATGGAAGCCTTTGGAAAAATACCTGAATGGTATTCTGGTGTAATACAGACGGGCGGCACGGGGATGATCGCTTCCGGAAGTACGGCTACATGCACCGTTAATCTAGAACCGGGATATTATGTGATGGAATGTTATGTAAAAATGCCTGACGGACGGTTTCACGCCTCCATGGGCATGATGAAGGAACTTGTTGTATTGGAGAAGGATAGTGGCTTGGAGGCCCCTGAAGCAGACATATCTGTATCGATATCCAGTACAGAAGGCATAACCTTTACCGGTATTCCTGCTCCCGGTA
>SBFL01000129.1 GCA_006227965.1 Bacteroidota bacterium
CAAAATACAAACAAGCGATTTTATAGTAGAACAACATGACGTGATGCTGGTCAAGGCGGTCCCGGTGTTTGTTGATCCCGTACTCCACCACCCGCACCAGATAAAGGCCTTTTTCGAAGGTCCCCTCCATAAAATGCAGGTTTAATTTGTTGGCGTTGATGTACAGGAAGGAAAGGGATGCCACATTGTCGTTTTTCGGGAATTCACTCTGGCTGATCACCTCCTCCAGCTTTTCAAGGGTCCGGCGGAACTGTGAGCTGTACTTGATGTAGAAAAGGGATTCAAGGAGGTAGTTGTTCCCCTTTAAAAAGAATACCGGATTCAGGTAAATCATGTCCGGGTTTTCGTAAAACAGGGCAACCCATTTGCTGGCATGTTTGTAACTGGAAAGAAAATCCTGGGTCAGGAAGCTGTACCATAGATGGGTCTTATACAACCATAATTTCTCCCGGAACCCCATCTTTTCAAGGCTGTAGTCCGGAAGGCTGCTGTTGAAGAATTCGGTCACGCGCCGGTAATCAGCATCGTTGCGCACATATCCCATTTTGAGCATCATGCCATAGAGTTCCAGGGACAGGTTTGAAAGCTTGCTGGCAATGGAATTCAACTCCGTGAGCCACTGGGATTCCCGGGACAGTTCCCCGGCCCGGTCAGGAAGGCTGCGCGTGATATACTGGGTTTCGATAACCTTTTCGAGCTCCACGATCTCGTAGGCAATGTTCTTTTCCTCGTTGGCGATAGCGATGCCCTTGACCTTGTCCAGGATTTTCAAACTTTGCTTGTAAAGCCCCTTCTGATAGAGGATTGTGGCAAAATCCAGTTGTTCCCGGATCTGCACACGCACATTCTGGTTTCCCGGGTTCAAACGAAGGCTGATAAGGATTTGCTTGTACAGGTGGGCCTTCAGGTTGGACAACTGCGATTTTTTAACGATGCCACTCTCGAGGATCAACTCCTCCCGGTAGGTCCGCAGCTTATCCAGCAAGTTGAAAAGGGCAAGGAACTTTGCATCCGTATTGACGCCCAGACGGCCTACATAAAGCTTAAATTGTCGTTTCTCCGACTTCGAGAGGGACTTCACCAAGATAAACAGGGCATCTTTCTGGGTACTTGTCATCGTAAAAACAACAATTTAATACGCTGTATTTGTGCGTGTTACAATATTCAAATTGCTCCTAAACATCATAAACCAAATAGTCATTCCCCTACAGTTCTAAAGAACCCGTCTATTTTCGTAAAGATGAATAAAAGTACACAATTCTAATGAGTAAGGAGAAGGTATATATTTTTGACACCACGCTGAGGGATGGGGAACAGGTTCCCGGTTGCAAGCTCGACACTACCCAGAAACTGGTAATCGCCGAACGGCTGGACCAACTCGGAGTGGACGTGATTGAGGCGGGGTTCCCGATTTCAAGCCCTGGGGATTTCAAATCGGTTTCCGAGATTGCCCGCATTGTGCGCAATGCTACCGTTTGCGGTCTGACCCGGTCCGTCAAAAAGGATATTGATGTCGCTGCTGAAGCCCTTAAGAATGCCAAAAGACCCCGCATACATACAGGGATTGGTACTTCGGATTCCCATATTAAGCACAAGTTCAAGGCTACCCGGGAGGAGGTGCTGGAACGGGCAGTCGCTGCCGTGAAATACGCTAAGGGCTATGTTGAGGATGTCGAGTTCTATGCGGAAGACGCCGGTCGTACCGACAACGAGTACCTGGCCAGGGTCTGTGAAGCGGTTATCAAGGCCGGGGCCACTGTATTGAACATCCCGGACACCACCGGTTACTGCCTTCCGGAAGAATATGGGGCCAAGATGAAATACCTGAAAGAGAATGTCCGCGGGATCGAAAAGGCCATCCTATCCTGCCACTGCCACAACGACCTTGGGCTGGCTACTGCCAATTCAATTTCCGGAGTGATCAACGGGGCCCGCCAGATCGAATGTACGATCAACGGGATTGGTGAGCGGGCGGGGAATACCTCCCTTGAAGAAGTGGTCATGATCCTTCGCCAGCACCCGTACCTGGAACTGGATACCGGGATCAACAGCAAGCTGCTCTACAGCACAAGCCAGATGGTCTCCCAGAAAATGGGAATGGTAGTACAACCCAATAAGGCCATAGTTGGTTCGAATGCCTTTGCCCACAGTTCTGGTATTCATCAGGACGGGGTTATCAAAAACCGGGAAACCTATGAAATAATCGATCCTGAGGAGGTGGGGGTTACGGAATCGTCCATCGTACTGACGGCAAGAAGCGGGCGGGCTGCCCTGGCTTATCGCGCCAAAAAGGTCGGCTATGAACTGACCAAGGTTCAGCTGGATGCTGTTTACGAAGAATTCCTGAAATTTGCAGACCGGAAAAAAGAAATCGAGGATGCCGACATCCACAAGATCGTAGAGGCTACCCCGGTAAACATCGAAAGCATCGCTTCATGAAATTGAAAATCGCGTTACTGCCCGGGGACGGGATCGGGCCTGAAGTCATCGCACAGGCCGTAGCCTGCCTGCAGGCGGTTGAGGATACCTTCGGGCACCAGTTCATTTTTTCAAAAGCTCCCGTGGGGGCCACAGCCATGGACGAAACAGGGGATCCCCTCCCGGAGGATACCCTTGCCCTTTGCAAACGATCGGATGCCGTCCTTTTCGGGGCAATCGGAGACCCCAGGTACGACAATGACCCCAATGCCAAAATAAGGCCGGAGCAGGGATTGCTGAGGCTCCGTAAAGAATTGGGGCTATTCAGTAACATAAGACCCGTTAAGGTCTTCCCTACCCTGATCTCGAACTCCCCCCTGCGGAAAGAGATCATCAGCGGAACCGACTTCGTCATTTACAGGGAACTAACCGGAGGGATCTACTTTGGGGAAAAATACAGGAGCGAAGACGGGAGTACTGCCTCAGACCTTTGTCTGTATACCGAACCGGAAATCAGCAGGATTGCACATCTGGCCTTCAAAGCAGCTAAAAAAAGACGAAAAAAACTCACCCTGGTAGACAAGGCCAATGTACTGGAATCCTCCAGGCTCTGGCGACATGTGGTTACCAAGATCGGGGAAAGTTATCCGGAGGTAGCATTGAATTACCTCTTCGTGGACAATGCCGCCATGCAAATAATCCTGAACCCGAGCCAGTTCGATGTCATACTAACTGAAAATATGTTCGGGGATATTCTTTCTGACGAAGGGAGCGTGATCGGAGGCTCTATCGGCCTGCTGCCCTCCGCCTCCGTTGGTGATAAATACTCCATGTTCGAACCCATACATGGCTCCTTTCCGCAGGGGGCCGGTAAAAATATTGCCAACCCCATAGCCAGCATTCTTTCTGCGGCCATGCTACTGGACCATTTTGGCCTTAAAGAGGAAACCGACGCTGTGGTGAAGTCTGTCAACCTGTCCCTGAAAAATGGGATAGTCACCCCGGACCTGAAGGCGAAAAGCCAGTATGGGACGGATGATGTGGGGCATTTTATCGCCAGCCATATCTCGGATGCCGACGACTATCGGGGACTGAATCGTGAAAATATCGGATTGGGAAAGTCAACCATCATTTAATTCCCGTATTTTGAATTATCCGAGGAAAGCCCCGGCTGATTTGCCGGGGTTTTTCAATTCTACAGGTTAAGCAACCCCCCTTGTGGATTTCATTTAACATTATCTTATATTTGGTCGCTTAAAGGGGCAGGGCATGAATATCTCCTATAACTGGCTGAAACAATTCATAGATATTGACTGGGAAGCGACCAAGACAGCTGATCTGCTGACGGATCTTGGGCTGGAAGTGGAAGGTGTCACCCAATTCGAATCAGTACCCGGCGGACTTCAGGGGGTTGTTGTGGGGGAAGTCCTACAGTGCGAGAAGCACCCGAATGCAGACAAGCTTAAACTGTGCACGGTCGATATCGGAACGGGCAAACCTGTATCCATCGTTTGCGGTGCCCCGAATGTGGCTAAGGGCCAGAAGGTCCCCGTTGCCACCGTAGGGACAACCCTTTACGGGGCGGACGGAACTCCCTGGAAGATCAAAAAGGGAAAGATCCGGGGGGAACAAAGCCATGGGATGATCTGTGCCGAGGACGAAATTGGTCTCGGGGACAGCCATGAGGGGATTATGATCATCCAGACCGAAGTTCCCAACGGAACCCCCTGTTCCGAGGTGTTCGAAATCGAAAAAGACGAAGTGTTCGAAATTGGACTGACCCCAAACCGGGCGGATGCCATGAGCCACTTCGGGGTTGCACGGGATCTCAGGGCAGGCCTTAAGCAATTGAAGATTAATACGGAACTCCGAACCCCTTCGGTGAGTTCAT
>SBFL01000088.1 GCA_006227965.1 Bacteroidota bacterium
CATGCGCTTTTTGACCAGCTCGGTTGGTGATAACTTTTGGAGTTCCTGATAGTGTTTTGCAATCTTGTTGCTGACGATCTCAAAGGCCTTTTCCCGGTCCGCATGGGCTCCTCCGACGGGCTCCCGGACAATCTCGTCGATCAGCTTGAGCTTTTTCATATCGGCCGCAGTCAGCTTGAGGGCCTCTGCCGCCTGCTCCTTGTATTCCCAGCTCCTCCAGAGGATGGAAGAGCAGGATTCCGGGGAGATGACCGAATACCAGGTGTTCTCGAGCATGAGTACTTTATCTCCTACCCCGATTCCCAGGGCGCCCCCTGAGGCTCCTTCCCCTATGATCACCACGATGATGGGGACCTTCAGCCGGGTCATCTCAAGAATGTTCCGGGCAATGGCTTCCCCCTGCCCGCGTTCCTCAGCCTCGATGCCCGGGTAAGCTCCGGGAGTATCGATGAGGGAAACCACAGGCAGGCCGAACTTCTCAGCCGACTTCATAAGGCGCAGGGCCTTGCGGTACCCTTCGGGGTTTGCCATCCCGAAATTCCGGTACTGCCGTGTCTTTGTGTTGTATCCCTTTTGCTGTCCGATGAACATATAGGACTGGTCCCCGATCTTCCCAAGGCCGCCTATCATGGCTTTGTCGTCCCGGACGGTCCGGTCCCCATGCATTTCCAGAAAGGTATTCCCGCAAATGGCACGGATATAGTCCAGGGTGTAGGGCCGGTTCGGGTGGCGGGAAAGCTGAACCCGCTGCCAGGCAGTCAGGTTCTTGTAGATCTCCTTGCGGGTTTCGGCAAGCTTTTTTTCGATCTGCTTGCAGGTCTCGGTGACATCCACATCACTCTCTTCCCCAATCAGCTGGCACTTTTCCAACTGATCCTCCAGTTCCTTGATGGGCATTTCAAAATCCAGGTATTCCATGGATGACTATCTATTTTGGATGGTTGGTAAGGGCAAAGATAAGCTATCTGTGAAAACCATTTGCAGCGCCCTGATTATTCTCCAACGAAGTCAAAACCTTATCGTTTGGCCTTCTGCAACAGGAAGAAGCCTAGAAAACCGAAGAACACGTTGGGCAGGGTCACGGCCAGCAGGGGCGAAAACCCAGACTGCTCAGCCAGGGTGCCAAACACCTTGTCCATAAAAATGTAGATAAAGGCCACCCCGATCCCAAAGGCGAGGTTCACCCCCATACCTCCTCTCCGCTTGATGGAGGAAACAGCCACCCCGATAATGGTCAGGATAAAGGCAGTAACCGGCAGTGCCCAGCGCTTGTAAAGTACCATTATGTAGGTGTTTACATTGGCGGCTCCCTTTCGTTTCTGTATCCTTATAAATTCGTTGAGCTCAAACAGGTTTTTCGTTTCTGCGATGTAGGATACCGGGGTCAGGTCATCGATCTCGAAGGAAAACACCGTATCGAGGCGCCTCCTTGTTTCCACCAATTCCTTATCCCCCCTCAGGTTCCGCCTGGTGTAGGAGGTCAACCGGTATATGCTGTCGGCCGGCACCCACCGGATATTTGCCGAACTGATCTTGAAATCCAGGGTCCCGTCCTCACTGAAATGCTCAAAGGTAAAGTTGTAGCCGATCTGCCGTTCCGGGTCAAAGGAGCTCACATAGATATAGTCCTGCTCCCCCAGCTGGTTGAAGATATTGCTGGTTACCCGGTCCTGCTTCCCTTTTTTTAGGTATTTGTATTTGAATTCGTTGTACCCCTTACTGGCCTCAGGAACAATAAACATCCCCATAATAAACATCAGCACGGCAATGATGGAGGCACCTATCCAGTAAGGCCTCAGGAAACGGCCAAAGGAAACTCCGGAGGAGAGGATGGCCACAATCTCCGTGTTGTTCGCCATCTTGGAGGTGAAAAAGATGATGGAGAGGAACAGGAAGATCGGAAACAACAGGTGACCTATATAGATCGTAAAATTGACGTAGTAGACCACAATCTCCATCAAAGGGGCCTCGTTGTCTATCATTTTCCCGATTTGTTCGGCCAGGTTGAGCATGATCCCGATAGGGACGAACAGGAGCAGCATCAGCCCGAAGGTGAGGAGGTATTTTTTTAAGATGTACCTGTCAATAATCCCCATAGCGCTATAACCGGTTATCCATCTGCCGCACCATTTTATCCTTCCAGGTCCCGAAGGTCCCGTCCAGGATCCGCCTCCTGGATTCCCGTACGAGCCAAAGGTAGAAGCCCAGGTTGTGCAGGGTGGCAATTTGCTTGCCAAGATACTCATTTGCCGCGAAGAGGTGCCTTAGGTAGGCCTTGCTGTACTCCGTGTCCACAAAGGTGAGCCCCATGGGGTCCAGGGGGGAGAAATCGGCTTCCCATTTCTTGTTTTTGATGTTGATGGTCCCCTCGGAGGTAAACAACATCCCGTTGCGGGCATTGCGCGTCGGCATGACACAGTCAAACATATCCACCCCCAGGGCAATGTTCTCGAGGATGTTGACGGGCGTGCCCACCCCCATCAGGTACCGTGGCTTGTCTTCCGGCAATATACCGCAGACCACCTCTGCCATGGCATAGAGCTCCTCCGCGGGCTCCCCGACGGAAAGCCCCCCGATCGCATTCCCCGGAGCCTCTGCCCGGGCAATATACTCGGCTGATTCCTTTCTAAGGTCGGTGTAGACAGACCCCTGAACAATCGGAAAGAAGGACTGTTCATACCCGTATTTTGGAGGGGTTTTCTCAAGGTGGGCCTTACACCTGTCCAACCAGCGGTGGGTCATGTGCATGGATTCTTTTGCATACCCGTAGTCACAGGGATACGGGGTACACTCGTCAAAGGCCATAATAATGTCAGCCCCTATGCTCCGCTGCAATTCCATCACCCGCTCCGGGGTAAACAGGTGGCGTGACCCGTCTATGTGGGACTGGAACTTCACCCCTTCCTCCCGGATCCTGCGGTTGGAGGAAAGGGAATATACCTGGTACCCACCACTGTCAGTCAGGATTGCCCGTTCCCATCCCATAAAGGCATGCAGCCCTCCTGCTTCCTCCAGGATTTGCATGCCGGGCCTCAGATAGAGGTGGTAGGTATTGCCCAGGATGATGTCCGGGTCGATATCCTCCCTAAGTTCTCGCTGGTGTACTCCTTTTACGGAAGCCACGGTCCCCACCGGCATGAAAATGGGCGTCCGAATGGGCCCATGAGCCGTTTGATAAACGCCGGCCCGGGCCCTGGTAGAAGAGTCGGTATGTTCAAGGGTAAATCGCCTCATGGTGCGGGGCCAAAGATACATAACTCCCGAGCATTCCCTTTTATAAGAAAATGGTAAAATTATACGGAAACCATCGTTGATAAATTGTAATAACATCGGTTGTTTAGCCCGCAGAATGCCCTTACTTTTGAGGCAATCAAACTCACTCAAATGTCGGAACTTAAGGATTTAGAAGCACTGGTGGTACAGGTGCGCAGAGACATCCTCCGTATGGTGCACGAGGTGAATTCAGGCCACCCGGGGGGTTCCCTGGGATGTACGGAATTCTTTGTTGCCATGTACAACCAGGTCATGGAAATGAAGGACACCTTTGACATGGACGGTATCGGCGAAGACCTGTTCTTCCTTTCCAACGGCCATATTTCCCCGGTTTACTATAGCGTACTTGCCCGAAGGGGTTTTTTCCCGTTGGAAGAACTGAACACCTTCCGGAAAATCAATTCCAGGCTTCAGGGACATCCGGCCACCCATGAAGGCCTTCCAGGCATACGAATCGCCTCCGGATCCCTGGGACAGGGCATGTCTGTGGCCATAGGGGCCGCCCTTGCCAAAAAACTCAACGGGGACCCCCACCTGATTTACAGCCTTCACGGGGACGGGGAGCTTCAGGAAGGTCAGATCTGGGAAGCCGTTATGTTTGCAGCTGGCCGCAAGGTGGACAATCTGATTGCCACTATTGACCGAAACGGCCAGCAGATCGACGGGCCCACAGAGGATGTCATGCCTCTTGGGGATGTCAGGACTAAATTGGATGCCTTCGGGTGGGATGTGATCTCCCTGAAGGAAGGTAACGACCTCGGGGCGATCATCCAAACCATGGAAGAAGCTAAAAAGCGTACAGGGAAGGGCAAACCGGTGGCGGTGATCATGGAAACCGTAATGGGCCACGGGGTGGATTTTATGATGCACACCCACGCCTGGCATGGGAAGGCACCCAGCGACGAGCAACTCGCCCAGGCCCTGGCGCAAAACCCGGTAACCCTTGGTGACTACTAACTCCTCAACGTAAAAGAATGAAAAAATACACTGATCAGGGAAAGAAAGACACACGGA
>SBFL01000316.1 GCA_006227965.1 Bacteroidota bacterium
ACGTTTCATCCTGGTTTCTGAGAGCCTGGAATATCAGGACCTGATCAAAAGGATTGCCGAACTTCTAGGTGTCCCTTCCCCAGCCTCCGTCCTCAAGGGGTGGCAACTGGAGGTCCTTTGGCGTCTTGACTGGACCCGTACCTTACTGTATGGGGGCTCAAGACGCCTGAGCAAAGCCATTGCCCGTTCCCTCAGAAGGCCGGTTCAGTACAGCAGTAAAAAAATTCAGGAAAGGATCTGCTTCCGGTTTCAATCCATTGATGAGGTGCTTCAACAGTGTGCCGACAATTTCATGGAACTCAGAAAAAAACCTCAGTCGTAATCCTCTTCCTCGGGCAGGCTGTCCGAAGCCTGGGGGCGTCCCTGCTTGATGATTTGCGAGATGCTGTCCCTTTTTTTGGTGAGCCGTTCTTCAACGGCCTCATATATTTTCTGATACTCTGCTGGTACTGAGGCGTAATACAAATCGCTGCTCACAAACTGCAGGCTGTCAATCCCGTATTTATCGAAAAGGTATTCCATTACTTTCAGATCGTTTTCTTCCAGCACCTTAGGATAGCTGTTGTCAATGGCGTCCAGGAGTGCCATTTCATAGAGGATATCCACCATCTTTCCCCTGGGGATCAGGTTTTCCGGTTCCTCCATCAGTTTCTTCCCGCAAGATATTGCCAATAGGCAGCACAAAGCTATCAGGTGTCGTCCCATCATCGGTTAAAAGTAAGTCTGCGGGCATGTCTTTCATCTGAAAGCCTGCCCAGTTCAAATGCCGGGTGCCCATTCACAAAGGTATAGAGAACGCTGGAATGAAATTCCTGTCCTTCAAAGGGAGACCAGCCACACTTGTAGAGGATGTTCTCATGCCGGACGGTCCAGGGACGGTCGGGTGCCACTGCGGTAAGGTCCGCATAATAGCCTTCGCGGAGGTATCCCCTTTTGTCGATGTCAAAAAGGATGGCCGGGTTGTGGCACATTTTCTGTACAATCTTTTCCAGGGGAATAACCCCCTCCCGGAATTTCTCCATAAGGGCAGGCAGGACGTGCTGTACCAAAGGCCCCCCAGATGGGCATTGTGTATAGGGGTGTCTTTTTTCCTCCAGAGTATGGGGTGCATGGTCGGTGGCGAGCACATCAATACGGTCATCCAGTACAGCTTCCCAGAGCTTCGTTCTGTCGGTAGCGGTTTTGACGGCAGGGTTCCATTTAATAAGCGAGCCTTTGGCCCTGTAATCTGCTTCCGAAAACCACAGGTGGTGAATGCAGGCCTCCGCCGTGATTTTCTTTTCCGAAAGGGGAATGTCATTTCGCAACAACGCTGTTTCCTTTCCTGTGGAAAGATGGAAGACGTGCAACCTTGCCCCGGTTTCCCTTGCCAGGGCAATGGCGCGGGAGGAGGAGAGGTAACAGGCGGCCTCACTCCGGATCGTGGGGTGCAATTCCACGGGGATGTCCTCTCCATAGATCCCCCGGTAGTGTTCAAGGTTCCTTC
Source organism: Bacteroidota bacterium (assembly GCA_006227965.1). Lineage (GTDB taxonomy): Bacteria > Bacteroidota > Bacteroidia > Flavobacteriales > Flavobacteriaceae > Robiginitalea. The sequence goes on from SBFL01000316.1 coordinate 1,487, forward strand.
GGATCGTGGATTCATCCTCACAATGGGCGGAAATCACCATCTCGGTATTGCGGAAGATGCGCTCCAGGACGGTTTCGTCATCCACGAGCATATTGCCCGTGGAGGACCCCAAAAAGAGCTTGATGCCTGAACAGGCCCTTTTGTCGAGTCGCTTGATCTGCTCAAGGTTGTCATTAGTGCCGCCCAGAAGGAAGGAATAGTTGGCATAGGCCGATTGGGCGGCCATCTCAAATTTCTCTTCCAGCTTTTCAAGGGTAGTCGTCTGTGGGATCGTATTGGGCTGTTCCATAAATGAGGTAACCCCGCCGGCCACCGCAGCCCTGCTTTCCGATGCGATATCTCCCTTATGGGTAAGACCCGGTTGCCGGAAATGCACCTGGTCGTCGATCAGTCCCGGCAGGAGGTAATTCCCTTCCAGGTCAATAACCCGCCCATTCTGCTCCGTAAGATCCGATCCGATCCGACCGATACGGTCCCCTTCAATCAGCAAATCCCCTTCGGTGATCCTTCCCTCATTCACCAGGCGGGCATTTTTTATCAGTATCTTCTTCATTTTAAAAACCGTTTTTCCTGAAAAGACTCCTGATTTTCATATTCACCACTCCAAAGACTGCTTCCCAGATAATCGTCTTGCTCATTTTCGATTCCCCTCTCTCCCTGTCTGTGAATACTATGGAAACTTCCCGCAGCTTGAATTTCTTCTGATAGGCCCTGAACTTCATCTCGATCTGAAAGGCGTAGCCAACAAAACGAACCTCATCCAGGTCTATGGCCTCCAGTACTCTTCTGTTATAACAGATGAAACCGGCCGTCGGATCATGGATTTTCATCCCGGTTATGAGCTTTACGTATATGGAGGCTCCATAGGACAAGAGGATTCGCTTGAGCGGCCAATTGACTACGTTTACGCCTTTTTTGTAACGGGAGCCTATGGCGACATCTGCCCCATCCAGACAGGCCCTGTGAAGTCGGGGCAGGTCAGAAGGCCGGTGCGAAAAATCCGCGTCCATTTCGAAGATATATTCATAGGGGCGCTTCAGAGCCCATTTAAACCCGTGTATGTAAGCCGTTCCAAGTCCTGTTTTCTCCTTTCGGACTTCCAGGTAAAGGGAATCCGGGAATTCACGCTGGAGTTCCCTCACTTTATCTGCGGTTCCGTCCGGGGAGCCGTCATCTACTATGAGCACATGATAGGTGCGGGGCAGATCGAAGACCGCCCGAACAATGTCCTCGACGTTTTCTATCTCGTTATAAGTGGGAATTATGACAAGGCCTTCCGCCATAGTTGTCCTCGTTTGCGGCAAAAATACCATTTTTGAACGGGTCATATCCGGGATTCCCTTTTTTTAGTGTTCAGGCACAGGGAATTTCAACCTTCATATTTCGTACCTTTGGCCGGAATGCCAATGTCTATGAGAATTTCCCTTCCCAGGCCATTGACCTTAATGTTGGGGGGCTTGCTCCTGATCAATCTCTTCCAGGCCTTTTCAACGCAATTAATTTTCGACGAAGCTTATTACTGGTACTATGCCCAAAACCCAGCCTGGGGATATTTTGACCATCCTCCTATGGTTGCCTGGATGATCTGGCTGGGATCTTCCCTGGTGGATAATGAGCTCGGGGTGCGGCTGGTCAGTTGTCTGATGGGCATCGGGACCTTCGTGCTCCTGTGGTCCCTGATCAGGCATCCGCAAAAGAACCAGTACCAAAAGGAATTCTTCGTTTGGGTGCTTTCCATAACCCTGCTGCAGGCTTATGGGTTCCTGAGCCTACCTGACACCCCTCTTCTTTTTTTTACGGCCCTGTTCCTTTGGCTGTACCGGAGGTATCTGGAACATCGCGAGGTTGGAACGGCCATTTTCCTCGGGGTGTGTATGGCGGCGCTCATGTACAGCAAATACCATGCGGCCCTGGTGATCCTGTTCGTGATTCTTTCCAATCCCGGCCTCCTCAAGGACCGCCTTGCCTGGGGAGCCCTGTCAGTTTCCCTCCTGTGTTATCTGCCCCACCTGAACTGGCTTTACCAAAACGATTTTATATCCATTAAGTTCCACCTCTTTGAACGTCCTAACCAGCCCTACAACTTTGCCAAATTCACACTTGGGTTCCTGTTGAATGCGGTTGCCCTTTTCGGGCTGACATTCCCCTGGGTATACCGGACCCTGTTCCGGTACCGATCGGAGGATCGGTTTGAAAAGGCGCTGGCCTACCTCACCTACGGGGTGCTGCTGTTTTTTTTCATATCGAGTTTCCAGCGGCGGGTACAAACCCAGTGGCTGATAGTCATCTGCGTCCCTCTGGCCGTTATGGTAGGATACCGCCTAATGGAACAGCCCGCCCTTAGAAAATGGATATGGCGCATGGGCCTGGCCAACATCCTCGTCCTTGCCTGGCTTCGTGTGGGCCTGGTCTATAGCCCACTTTTTCCCGGAACTTATGAAAGCCATGGAAATAAGGAATGGGTGTCAAATCTCCAGAAAGTGGCGGAAGGCAACCCAGTTGTTTTTGAAAACTCCTACCGTCTGGCTTCCATGTACGGGTATTATTCCAGGGATCCTTCGATTGCGCTGAACAATGCGTATTACCGAAAAAACCAGTTTTCCATAGATGATTCCGAATCCCTGGTGCAGGGAAAAAAAGTTTTTTACATCACAAAAGGCAGGAAAAAAGGGGACCATTTCTATTTAGACCAGAATGGTATCCGGCGGTATGGTTATTTCATGGAAAATTTTGAATCCTTTCGCAAACTGGAGGCAGGTTTGACCCCCAATACCCTTTTGAATCAGGGAGAATCCTTC
>SBFL01000244.1 GCA_006227965.1 Bacteroidota bacterium
CGGCCCTCGGTAGTCCTTGCGGACGAACCCAGCGGTAACCTGGACTCGGCAAGCGCAGATAGGCTGCACCAACTGTTCTTCGAGCTCCGGGATCGATTCGGACAGACCTTTGTCATCGTTACCCATAATGAAGAACTGGCAGCCATGGCAGATCGGAAGCTGACCATGGTAGACGGAAGGATTGTCAATGAAAATGGGGATTGAGGAATTACTGCTGTTTTTGAGGAATCCCGAGTACCGGGCCGATGTGGATCAGCATTGGAAGCACAAATTAAAAAGCTTCGCGGGATTGCTGGTACTGGCACTGGGGATCGGGTTCACTCTGGCCCTGTTCCTCGGTGTTTTGGATACCCTGACCCCCTGGGAGCTAGAACAGCACGCCTTTGAAGAGCTTCTGGACAGGTTTTCCGTTTATCAGATTACAGCATTGGCTATCCTCATCGCCCCGGTAGTGGAGGAACTGGTTTTTCGGGGACCTCTCTGGTTCTTCAGAAAATCCAGGTATTTCAAATGGGTTTTCTGGTTTTTCACTCTCTTATTTGCCCTGATCCACCTCAGCAATTATCAGGGCATTCAGAACTCCTGGTATTTGGCTCCTTTGCTGGTAAGTCCTCAGCTGACCCTGGGTATCATCCTTGGTTTTGTAAGGGTAAAATTCGGTCTGTACTTGGCTATGGCATTTCACGCCGCCTACAACGCCATCCTCCTGGGACCGATCCTTTTACTGATCCATACAGGCCTGCTGTCATGATGAAAAAAACCGAACTAAAGGCCTTCCTCGATGAAAAGACCCGGCGGTACCAGCAGCCCGGATTTCTGGAAACGGACCCCATTCAGATACCCCATAGTTTTGATCAAAAAGAGGATATCGAAGTTTCCGGTTTTCTGACGGCCACCATCGCATGGGGCAACCGCCTGAGCATCATCCGCAGCGGGCGCCGGATGATGGCGCTGATGGACCAGGCCCCCTACGATTTCGTTATGAATGCCTCTGAGGAAGAACTGAGCCGGATGGAAGGGTTCGTGCACAGAACTTTTAACGGCATGGATTTAAAGGGCTTCACCCTGGGCCTTCGGCATCTTTACCTGGCACACGGAGGAATGGAAAACCTGTTCGTCCATTATTCCAGCCCAGAAGGGTTGCAGGAGGCCATAGCCAAAGTGCGGGCCCACTTTTTTGAGATCCCTCATACAAAACACAGCGAAAAACACTTTTCAGACCCCTCCAGGGGATCCGCAGCCAAACGGATCAATATGTTCCTTCGCTGGATGGTCCGACCCGCGCATACAGGGGTGGATTTCGGGCTCTGGAAGGAGCTGAGTCCTGCACAGCTCTCCTGTCCCCTGGACGTACATTCCGGCAAAGTGGCCCGGGCCCTGGGATTGCTGAAACGAAATCAAAACGATGCCCGTGCGGTAGCCGAACTGGACGCAGCCCTCAGAAAACTGGACCCGGAAGATCCTGTCAAATACGATTTTGCCCTGTTCGGGCTGGGCGTTTTTGAAAAGTTTCAATAAGTCATCATCAGCCGCCAAACCCGTATCCTACGGAAAGTTCAACAGGTATGCTGCGCCCGCCCTCCCTGATGGAACGGTAAATCGCCTCGACAATTACCATATCCCTCCGGCCCATTTCGCCCGGGGCCCGGTTGGGGGCACCCTCCAGGATGTGTCTGGCGAAATCATCCATCTGCAGTTTTTGCTGGCTGTCGTGCGGGAAGGCGATAGGGCCCTCCGAGGAGCGGCCGCTCAGGGGGCCGTAGTTGTTGGCCGGCTTCAATTCGAACCACCCCCGGTCACAGGAGGCATACAGGCGGTTGGCCGAGGCGTTGTGGGAGGTCATCATCTGGCCCACGGTTCCTCCGGGAAAGGTAAACTGGGCGGTGATGGTCTCATCGGTCTGTTTGAAATAGGCCGGGCGGGTACTGAATTCCTGGGCACTTACGGAAACCGGGTTTTTCCCGCAGCCGTAGATACAGCTCTGGATGGAATAAACCCCCATGTTCATTAGGGCGCCCCCACCGGAGAGGGCCTTGTTCAGGCGCCACTGGTTTGGGTTTCCCCTGGAAATATAGGCGGCTGCCGCAGACACAAAACGAACTTCCCCAAATGTCTTTTCCCTTACCAATCGCTTTACCTCCCGGGTATAGGGTTCTGACTGAAGGCGGTAGCCCATCCCCAGCCGGACCCCTGCACTTTTACAGGCCTCGATTATGGCATCGCATTCAGCTACGTTCAGGGCCATGGGTTTTTCGCAGATCACATGTTTCCCGGCCCGGGCGGCCCGGATGGAAAATTCCGCGTGCATGCTGTTGGGAAGGACCACGTAAACGATATCGATCGCATCATCCGAGGCGATCTGATCGAAGTTTTCATAGTTGTAGACATGATCCTGGGTGATCCCGTACTGCCGCATCCATTTATCTGCTTTAGCAGGAGTCCCGGTTACGATACCGGCCAGATGGCAATACTTCGTTTTTTGAAGGGCCGGGGCCAGTTGGTAGGTACTGTAACTTCCCAGTCCGACAAGGGCTACTCCGAGTTTCTTTCCCTCCTGGAAGGAAGGGGCCCGGGCCAGGGCCAGAGGTACTCCGGAAACAAGGATTCCTCCTGCCAGGCTTCCGGCCAGTACACTGAACTTTCTGCGGCTGATCCTTGTCATAAGCATGGTTTTTCTAAAAATACAAACTTTGGCCCGACCAATTAAGGCCCGATCTGAATGTATTTTTGGCGGTTTAGGGAGAAGATGCCTGCTAAAAATGCTATTTTTAAGGCACACTAATCTCCGCATTTTCATGAAACGACTTTTATACCTCTTCCTTGGCCTTTTACTTCTCGCCGTATTTTCGATCCAGGGCCAGGAGCGCAAACTCCCCATTGACACTGCCGTGGTCACAAATTCGAGTGTAACGGCCAACGGCGAAAGCTTTACCTATACGGCCGAAACGGGTACCCAGCCTGTTTGGGACGAGATGGGCACCCCCATTGCCTCTCTGCACTACACCTATTATACACGCGACAATGTCAGGGACCGTGCCTCCCGCCCCCTGCTTATATCCTTCAACGGAGGCCCGGGGTCGGGGTCGGTATGGATGCACCTGGCCTACACAGGCCCCAGGGTATTAAAGATTGACGATGAGGGGTATCCGGTACAACCCTACGGGGTGGCAGAAAATCCGTATTCGGTTCTTGACGTAACCGATATCGTTTATGTTAATCCGGCCAACACTGGTTATTCCCGGACCATTCCCGAGAGCGGGAAGGAAGTTGACCGGGAGAAATTTTTCGGCATCAATGCAGACATTAAATACCTGGCGGAATGGCTCAACACCTTCGTGACCCGCCACAACCGCTGGCGGTCCCCGAAATACATCATAGGGGAAAGCTACGGGGGTACGCGGGTTATGGGGCTATCCCTGGCCCTCCAAAACCAGCAGTGGATGTACCTGAACGGGGTAATCATGGTCTCCCCGGCCGATTACAAGGTGATCCGTGTGGGAGGCCCGGTAAGCAGTGCCATGAACCTGCCCTATTACACCGCAGCTGCATGGTACCAAAAAGCACTACCCCCTGCCCTGCAACAGAAGGATCTGCTGGAAATCCTGCCCGAATCGGAGGATTTCACCATAAATAAGCTCATCCCGGCCATTGCCAAGGGAGGGTTTATACAGGATGCCGAACGGAATGAAATTGCCGAGCGGATGGCTTATTACTCAGGGTTGACGAAAAAAGAAATCCTGGACCACAACCTGGACGTGCCCACCTCGTATTTCTGGAAGGCCCTGCTGCGGGACCGGTCCGGATATACCGTTGGACGGCTGGACAGCCGCTACCTCGGGATAGACCGGATGCTGGCAGGAACACGGCCGGACTACAATTCCGAGATCACCTCCTGGCTGCACAGCTTTACCCCTGCCATCAACTACTACCTTCAGGAGGTACTCAAATTCAAAACGGACATCAAGTACAACATGTTTGGCCCTGTAAGGCCCTGGAACAATGAAAATGACAACACCCGTGACGACCTCAGGCAGGCCATGGCTCAGAACCCCTATCTCAATGTCCTGATCCAGTCCGGATACTACGATGGGGCCACTACCTATTTCAACGCCAAATACACCATGTGGCAGGTAGACCCAAGCGGCCGTATGAAGGACCGTTTTGAGTTCAGAGGTTACCGAAGCGGGCATATGATGTACCTTCGCAGGGAGGATCTCAAACAGGCCAATGAGGACGTGAGGGAATTTATAAAAAGAACAATGACCGGTGG
>SBFL01000275.1 GCA_006227965.1 Bacteroidota bacterium
TCTTCCCCGTCAGGGCCCGTATTATTCAATTTCGAATCATAGGTGCCGATGGTGGCATACTTTAGTTGCTTCCTCCATCGTTCCGCCAGCTGCTCCCGACTCGCGGCGTATCCCTGGTTTTCATAATCGATCTCGATGTATTCCTCGACGCCAAAATCAAAGGGTTGTTCCAGGACCTCTTTATAGATTTCTCTGGCGTCATCCATCCGGTCCATCAACCTTTCGAATACCAGATTGAAAAAGGTGATCTCCGTATTTCGGATCTGGTCATCCAGCTGAAATTTATACTGCTCGAATTCCCGGAGGTCTTCCTCCAGGAAATACCTCCTGGTAGGGTCGATTGCCTCAATGAAATCTTCAAACACACTAACCGAAAAATCGTCATTTATATCCTTGGGCTCATAATGGCCGCGTTCCAGGACATAGGTTATCAGATCCAGCAGGAGTTTGTCTTTGTCATCCGTTTCGAAGGAGCGGTTTGTAAAACTGCAGGAAGCTACAGCGATCAACAGGATTAAAAACGCAAACACAAAATTCCTTTTCATGTAATTCTCTTTTTGCTTTAAGCCTTAGGACATTAAGACTTGTATTATTCTGTAAATGAACTCCCCAAGATACTGAAAAAACCATGCCAGTCCCGAAGGATCCAATTAAATTTTTGTTAATCCGGCCTGCCGCAAGCGCTATTTATGAAAAACGTATTTTTGCATGATAAAGTATAACCCATGTCCAAACCCCTGATCCTGGTTACCAATGACGATGGAATTACCGCTCCAGGGCTGCATATGCTGATCCGTTTTATGAGGGAATTGGGAGAGGTGGTCGTGGTGGCTCCAGAAAGTCCGCAATCCGGGATGGGGCATGCCATTACCCTGGACAGCACCCTATATTCCAAAAAGGTAACGATGGACCTTGAAAAAGGGGGTTCGGGCCCTGAAGCATACAGCTGCAGCGGGACCCCCGCAGATTGCGTAAAGCTCGCCCTTCAGGAACTCCTTCCCCGCAGGCCGGACCTTTGTGTAAGCGGTATAAACCACGGGTCCAATGCTTCGATCAACGTTATTTATTCCGGCACCATGAGCGCAGCCATCGAAGCGGGAATAGAGGGTGTCCCGGCCATCGGATTCTCCCTTTGCGATTACTCCTGGGAAGCCGATTTCAGGCCATCGGAAAACGCTGTGAAAACGATTGCCGCGGAAGCCCTGAGAAATGGCATGCCCAGGGGGGTTGTCCTCAATGTAAATATTCCGCGCACAGAAGGGGATCCGGTACGGGGAATCCGGGTTTGCAGACAGGCAAGAGCAAACTGGAAGGAGCGTTTTGACAAACGCACCAGCCCGAGTGGCAGGGATTACTACTGGTTAACCGGGGAATTTGAACTTTTGGACAAAGGGGAGGATACGGATGAGTGGGCCCTTAGCCAGGGATATGTAAGCCTGGTTCCCACTCAATTTGACCTGACAGCCCATCACGCCATTCAAAATCTCAATAACTGGAGGCTTCATGAAAACAACTAAGCGCAAGAGAATTAAGGAAATGGCCATCGGATTTGCCGTCGGGATCATCGCCAATACCCTGGGGGTACTGTTGTACATCCTGCTTTTTTCCAATATGGGAATTGTGGAAACCTATCAGGCTGCCGTCACACAGGGACATGTCGGAAGCCTTCTGGCCCTGGGGGCCATCCTCAACCTGTTTGCCTTTTTTGGATTTCTCAAGCTGAGGCGGGATGAGCGGGCCCGGGGTGTACTGATGGCCACAGTGCTCACGGCACTGGTTATACTCTATTATAAAGTTACTGGGGGGTGAAATACTATCTCATAGCAGGGGAAGCTTCCGGAGACCTGCATGGCTCCAACCTGATCCGTGCCATTCACGGACAGGACAGCGAGGCCGACATAAGGTGCTGGGGGGGCAACCGGATGGAGGCCGCCGGGGCAACCCTTGTAAAGCATTACCGGGAACTTTCCTTTATGGGATTTTTGGAGGTGCTGGCCAACCTGCCCACCATCTTCAGGAACCTGGCATTCTGCAAAAGAGATATTGAGGCCTTTGATCCGGATGCCCTGATTTTTATCGACTTTTCCGGGTTCAACCTTCGCATTGCCAAATGGGCACATGGGAAAGGTTACCGGACACATTACTATATTTCTCCCCAGGTATGGGCCTCCAGGGAAGGGCGCGTAAAAAAAATCAAGCGGGATATCGACCATATGTACGTCATCCTGCCCTTTGAAAGGGAGTTTTATGTAAAAAAACACGGGGTGCCGGTCCATTTTGTGGGCCACCCCCTAATCGATGCACTGGAAAACAGGACTGCCCCCGATGCGGTGGCGTTCAGGAAAACCAATGGGATAAACCCTGACAAACCGATCATTGCCCTGTTGCCCGGAAGCCGCCCCCAGGAAATTCAGAAAATGCTGCCGGTGATGCTCAGCAGCGCCTCCCGGTTTTCCGGTTATCAAATTGTGGTGGCTGGTGCCCCAAGTCTTGACCCGGATTTTTATTCCCCCTATCTCAGCGATCCCCTTGTCGGACTGGTAATGGACCAGACCTATGCCCTGCTGGAGGCAGCCCATGCTGCCCTGGTAACCAGCGGGACGGCCACCCTTGAAACTGCCCTGTTAGGGGTGCCCCAGGTAGTTTGCTATAAGGGTAACTGGATTTCCTATCAGATCGCAAAACGGCTTATCACCCTGGATTATATCTCCCTGGTGAACCTTATCATGGAACGGGAGGTGGTGACTGAACTTATACAGACAGCCCTCACCCCTGAAAATCTCAGCAGGGAACTGCAGGGCATCCTTGAGGGAAATGGCAGGAAAGAACAACTTGAAGCCTATGAGATCCTGCGTCGGAAACTCGGAGGGGAAGGGGCCAGCAATAAAGCCGCCAAACTGATCGTTGATTTCACAAAGGCTTCCTAGTTTTACGGGCAAAGGGTTTGGGTACTTGTGCCGGTTGTCCGCAAATCCCAACCTGGAAACCAGCTATAGTTGCTAAATAACCATGAAAACGCATTGCCTGATTCTCATCCTCCTTATGCTCGTTACCGGGTGCGGGACAGCGCGAAAGAGTGCCGGCAAGACGGACACGCGAAGCGTGCGCGTAGAGGGAGGGGAAACGAACCTTACTGCAGAAGCACCTGTTGAGAAAAAAGCCGGGGCACCCCTTGGGGCGAGCGAATCCGATAAGGTAGAGGCGGTTATCGAAACCGCCCTGGAATACGCAGGGGTACGCTATAAATTCGGAGGGACCAGCCGCAAAGGGATGGATTGCTCCGGATTGCTCTATGTTTCCTTCCTTGAACACGACATCCCACTGCCGCGCACTTCCCATATGATCGCTCAGGAAGGAAAGCACATTCCTGTTTCGGAACTTCAAAAAGGTGACCTCCTTTTTTTCAAGACCCGTCGCGGAGGCAAGAAAATCAACCATGCCGGATTGGTGGTGGAAGTCAATGAAGATGACGTCAAATTCATTCACTCTACCACCTCAAGAGGTGTGATCGTATCTTCACTCCGGGAGGGCTACTGGAACTATTCCTTTGTGAAGGCGACCCGCATATTCTGAAGTGAATTCCCATACCTCGGCCTCCTTCTACCTGGCTTCCTCCCTTTCCGCCGGGATTGCCCTGGCCCGCCTTCTGAAGCCTGACGGGTTGGTGTGCCTCCTCCTTCTGGCAACCTTTACAGCAATGCTCTGGTTTTTTAAAGGCTCGCGCCTTCGGGTCGCCTTTTGGGTGGTTGCAGGGCTGGTATCCCTTGCCCTTGGCCTTTGTAGCATGGCCAGCACGCTCCCGGAGAACCGGCCCCTGCATTATGTACACTCACAACATGAAAGCACTGGCCCCACGCAAGTTCGCATTGTGGAAAAACTCCGACACAGCGCCTACTCCTACCGGTATCTGGGGGAGGTCGTTGGTTTGGGCGGGAGCCCTGCCGATGGTAAGGTCCTGCTTGAAATCCGGGGTGACTCCGCTGCATTTCCATTTGAAATCGGACAGGAATTCCTTTGTGCGATTCACCCATCACCCATTTCGGGGCCAGGGAACCCCGGACAATTCGATTACCGTGCCTATCTGCAGGGCCTGGGGGTTCACGGACGTCTGAATCTGAAAAGTTCTTCCATCCTAAGGGTGGAAACTCAAAGGGGTGGATTTATTCAATCCGTGAAAAAAATCAGAACCCGCCTTCTGATTGCGCTGGACGGCCTCGGGCTTGACCCACGTGAGTCAGGCATCGCAAAAGCCCTTTT
>SBFL01000211.1 GCA_006227965.1 Bacteroidota bacterium
ATGGATGCCGCTATCCTGTTCAGCGACATCCTGGTAGTACCGCAGGCCATGGAAATTGATGTCGAAATGAAACCGGGTGTGGGCCCCTGGCTGCCATCCCCAATCCGATCAGCAGCAGATGTTGAGCGTGTGATTGTGCCGGACGTGGAGGAAAGTTTGGGATACGTTATGGACGGCATCCGGATGACCAATGAAAAACTGCAGGGGGAGGTTCCATTGATTGGATTCGCGGGGTCTCCCTGGACTATTTTTTGCTATTGTGTACAGGGGCAGGGCAGTAAAAATTTCGACCTGGCCAAATCCTTTTGTTTTACCGATCCGGTTGCTGCACATGCCCTCCTTCAGAAAATAACAGACACCACCATTGCCTATCTAAAGGCCAAAGTGGAAGCCGGCGTACACGCCGTACAGTTATTCGATTCCTGGGGCGGGATGCTGTCCCCGGCAGATTACCGGGAATATTCCTGGCAGTACCTCCAGCAAATAGTCGATGCTCTTAAGCCACTTACCCCTGTCATTGTCTTTGGGAAGGGATGCTGGTTTGCCCTCGGGGAAATGGCCCAAAGCGGAGCCTCAGCCCTGGGAGTGGACTGGACCTGTGCCCCTGTAGTCGCCCGTAAACTCAGCGGGGGGGAAATTACTCTTCAGGGGAATTTTGACCCGGCCAGGCTGCTGTCCCCGCCTGAAACGATTCGAAAGATGGTTCACGAAATGATCCGCGCCTTCGGCAAGGACCGCTATATTGTCAATTTGGGACACGGTATCCTGCCCACAGTGCCGGTGGAACATGCCGGGGCATTTATTCAGGCAGTAAAGGAATATCATGAGGGATAAATTTTATGCATATATACAGGACCTGCAAGACCGGATAACCGGTGCACTGGAAGCCGAGGACGGAGAGGCATATTTTCACCAGGATCTCTGGCAGCGCCCTGAAGGCGGCGGCGGCCGTACCCGGGTTATTGAAAACGGAGCGGTGTTTGAAAAAGGCGGAGTGAATATTTCCGCGGTGCATGGCCCTCTGCCGGAAAGCATGCAATCCTATTTTGGGGTGGAGGATGTCGATTTTTTTGCCTGCGGGCTCAGCCTGGTACTGCACCCAAAAAACCCCATGGTCCCGACGGTTCATGCCAATTGGCGCTACTTTGAAATGTATGATAAGCAGGGCAAGGTGGTGGATCAATGGTTCGGTGGTGGACAGGACCTGACCCCTTATTATCTCTTTGAGGAGGATGCCCGGCATTTCCACAAAGTTTGCAAAGAGGCATGTGATGCCCATGATCCGTCATTTTATCCGGAATACAAGCAAAAGTGTGACGCCTATTTCTGGAACCATCACAGGGGAGAAGCCCGCGGGGTGGGCGGGTTGTTTTTTGACTATCTCAGGGCAGACGAGTCGCATTCGGTGGAAGATTGGTACGCCTTTGTGACGCAGGTGGGCGATTCCTTTCTCGAGGCCTATATCCCTATTGTGCAGCGACATAAAAATGACCCTTATGAGGCCCGTCACAGGGAATGGCAGGAGGTTCGAAGAGGGCGATACGTGGAATTCAACCTGGTTCACGACAAGGGGACCCTTTTCGGGTTGAGAACCAATGGCCGTATTGAGAGCATCCTTATGAGCCTCCCCCCCGTGGTGCAGTGGCGTTACGATCACCTTCCTGATCAGGGAACGGAAGAGTGGCACCTCCTACAGGTACTGAAAGAGCCTGTCGAATGGGCATGAGAAGGAGTTTCCTTTTTGGTTTCCTCTTTCAGACGTTGTTCTTAACAGGACAACAATCCGATCCCGGCCAGGACACACTTCCGTTTAAGACTACCTTTCCCGATAAGATCACCTTCCGTGCAGCAGTAACGAATGCGGCGAACCGCTTTGTGCTGCGCGGGGATGACGGAACATCCGCCCGTTACCGGCCGGTCAACAGGAATATCCTGAAACTATCGGTGCAGTTCCGGGGGCTGGATATTGGCTTTGGGCTGACACCTGCCTTTATAAACCCGGAGCGCGACCAGGAGAATGCACGGCTGCGAAACATGAACTTTCGCCTCTTCCTGGGCCGGTGGATGCAAACCTTTGATTATTATGATCAGCGGGGCCATTTTGGGGAGTTGGAAGGAGTGGAAATTTACCTGCCCGGACTTGAAACACGCAAGATAGGAGGCACCACTGCCTATGTGTTCAACCCGAATTTCTCCTTTCGTGCCCTGGTTTCTCAGAACGAGTGGCAACGCAGGAGCGCCGGGAGTTTTGTGCCCAGGCTGGTCGCTTACCACACCCGGTACAAACTCACGCTGGATGAAATCGAGTCCAGGTCCTACTCCTTCGACCTGGGGATGGGGCCTGGATATCACTATAATTGGGTAGTGAGCAATAACTGGATGTTTTCAGCAGGGAATACTACCGGCATTGGCGTCAACTTTCTTAAGGACGACGGGAAGAATACCACCTCTCTTATGTGGGAAACTATTTTTCGGGCTGGTGTAAACTATAATTCTGAAAGGTTTTTTGGAGGGGTTGATCTTAGCTACGCCTTTTTGGAGCACGGCCGGGTACGGGAAGTTCGTGTGGACGATCGTATCTATTCCATTCAGGCCTATATTGGATATCGGATCAGGGCGCCTAAAAAATGGGTTTCGGCTGCTGAGAAAGTAAATCGTAAATTTGGGTGGGACCAGTAGTATTATGAAAATCCAGGAAATGTATCAGGTGGATGCTTTTGCAGCCGAATTATTTAAAGGAAACCCTGCAGCCGTATGTATCCTGGAAAAATGGTTACCGGATGCCTTGATGCAATCCATGGCTGCAGAGAACAATCTGGCCGAAACCGCTTTTGCGCTCTCCTCAGGGGATGGATATGAGATTCGCTGGTTTACCCCTGAGACAGAGGTGGCGCTTTGCGGGCATGCTACCCTGGCGACTGCGCATGTCCTTTTCAGTACCCGCGAAGCATCTGCAACATCCCTTCGTTTTCAGAGCCGGGAGCGGGGGATGCTCGAAGTCACCAAATCGGGCGGCTGGCTTGTCCTTGACTTTCCTGCAGATACGCTGGAGCCCGTCGGGCTGCCTGCGGGTTTGAAGGAAGCACTAGGCGGGAAACCCAGGAGTTGCTGGAGGGGTCTTACCGACTACATGGTAGTATACGACACGGAGGAGGAAATACGCGCCCTGAACCCTAATTACCATTTACTGGATCAGATCCCGGCCCGGGGAATCATTGTGACTTCCCCTGGCAGGGAACACGATTTTGTCTCCCGTTTCTTCGCCCCCAATTGTGGGATACCGGAAGATCCGGTCACGGGCTCCGCACATACCACCCTGACCCCATACTGGGCCAGGATCTTGCAAAAGAACAAGCTGAAGGCATCTCAATTGTCCCCACGGGGCGGGGCGCTTCGCTGCGAATTGGATGGGGACCGCATAAAGATTGCGGGAAAAGCTATAACCTATATGAAGGCGGAGGTATATCTGCCCTAACCTTGAACCAAAGATATGTTCCCACTACAAAGAAATCGACGCTTACGGCTTAACCCGGCCCTGAGGGACCTGGTACGCGAGACCTCCCTCAGCCCCAATGATTTCCTCGTTCCCCTATTCGTAGTAGAGGGCAGGGGAGTGAAGGAGGAAATCCCCTCCATGCCCGGCTATTACCGCTTGAGTTTGGACCACCTCAAAAAGGAGACAAAACAACTTTGGGACCTCGGCCTGAAGTCGGTACTCCTTTTTGTTAAGGTGCCGGATTCGCTCAAAGACAACAAAGGAACTGAGGCACTGAATCCGGACGGTCTTATGCAACGCGCCATTAAAACCGTCAAGGAAGCATGCCCGCAGATGTGGGTGATGACGGACGTCGCCCTGGACCCGTATTCCAGCTATGGTCATGACGGAATAGTTGAAAGGGGTGAAGTGCTTAACGATGCCACAACGGAAATTCTAGGCGCCATGAGTGCTTCACATGCAAAAGCAGGAGCCGACATGGTGGCCCCCAGTGATATGATGGATGGCCGTATCCTTAGGATTCGGGAAACGTTGGATGCCGAGGGCTTTGAAAACACGGGTATCATGAGCTACAGTGCCAAATACGCCAGCGCGTTTTATGGGCCGTTCAGGGACGCCCTGGATTCGGCGCCCGTGGACTCTGCAGATATTCCCGCGGATAAAAAGACCTACCAGATGGACCCGGGCAACCGCAGGGAAGCCCTTAAAGAGACACAAGCAGACATTTTGGAAGG
>SBFL01000117.1 GCA_006227965.1 Bacteroidota bacterium
CGAAAAATCCTTAAATTATAACTCGCTGTAAAACCAACCTTATGAATCGCCGGAGAAAATTTTTGAAGAAAACCCTACTTGGAAGTTCAGCCGCCTTATTCGTTCCGGCAGCCCTGTGGACCAGGCCTCGAGGTATTTTAGGAGCCAATGATCGCATACGTGTAGGGCTTATCGGCTGTAACGGTATGGGTTTCACCAACCTTTCTGTCTTTATGAGCCAGCCGGGAATAGAGGTGGCGGCCCTTTGTGACGTGGATTCCCGTGTTCTGGACCGAAGGGAAGCTGAAATAGTAGAAGCCGGGAGAAAAAAACCCGCCCGTTATACTGATTACCGCAAGCTTCTGGACCAGGAGGATATAGATATGGTGATCATTGGAACGCCCGATCACTGGCATTGCCTTCAGCTGGTACATGCCTTGCAGGCAGGGAAGGATGTCTATTGTGAGAAACCGGTTGCGAATTCCATCCAAGAGGCAGACCAAATGCTGAAGGCCGTTCGGGCAAGTGACCGTATGGTCCAGATTGGACAATGGCAGCGGAGCGAACCTCATTTTGAAGCTGCAATCTCCTACGTTCACTCCGGGGCCCTGGGCAATATCCGTATGGTAAAGACCTGGGCCTACCAGGGGTGGATGACACCCATACCTGTGGTGCCTGATGGCCCGGCACCTGAAGGGGTCGATTATGCCATGTGGCTTGGGCCTGCCGTCCAGAGACCCTTCAATCAAAACCGGTTCCACTTTAACTTTAGGTGGTTCTGGGAGTATGCTGGCGGACTGATGACGGACTGGGGGGTACACCTCGTGGATTACGCATTGTACGGTATGAAGGCAACTGAACCCAGGTCTGTGATGGCGACCGGCGGCAAATTTGCCTATCCGGATGATGCTTCAGAGACCCCTGATACACTCCAGGCCGTGTACGAATTCGATGATTTTACCCTCCTGTGGGAACACGCCACGGGCATCGATGGGGGGAATTACGGCCGCAACCACGGGGTTGCTTTTATAGGGAACAACGGAACCCTGGTGCTAGATCGTGGCGGATGGGAGGTCATTCCCGAGGTGGAACACGAAAGCTGGCGGATGCTCAGTGACCAGCCCAAAATAGAGGCTATGCCCCTGCAGCCTTCTGAAAATACAGGCCTGGGACGGCATACAGAAAATTTCCTAAAGGCGGTACGTACCCGGGATGCCTCCATCCTGCGAGCGCCTATGGAAGTAGGCTACCACGCTGCCCGGGTTTGCCATATGGGGAATGTGGCCTTTAAAAAAGGCAACAAGGTCATTTGGGATACGGGCAAAGGGACTTTTGCGGACCCTGAGGCAAATGCGCTTTCCCGTGTCCAATATCATAACGGCTGGAAGCTGGAATAATCAGGGAAGCCGGGACAGATTTCTTTAATTTTTTGGTTTCCACCAGGACGCGGGTTTGTGTGCCGTGAGTTCACAGATTTTGACAATCACTTCTACGGCCTTTTGCATGCTCTCCACAGGAATGTATTCGTATTTGCCGTGGAAGTTATGCCCGCCGGCAAATATATTGGGGCAAGGAAGGCCCCTGTAGCTCAGCTGGGAGCCGTCAGTGCCCCCACGGATGGGTTTGATGATTGGGACTACCCCGACCGCCTCCATGGCTTCCTCAGCCACGGCCACGATAGGGAAAACAGGCATTATTTTTTCTTTCATATTGTAATACTGGTCCTCCATGATTAGTTCAATGGGAGTACGGTGCTTGCTTTGGGCGGATGCCACAAGCTCTTTCAACTGTGATTTCCGGTGCTCAAATTTTTCCCGGTTGTGATCCCGGATGATCAAGCGGGCCCTGGCTTCCTCGATCTGACCATCTATATGGTGGAGGTGGAAAAAGCCCTCCCGCCCACTTGTCTTTTCAGGGACCTCTTCCCCGGGCAGACCCCTGAGGATTTCCTGCAGGACGCCTATGGCATTGATCATCTTGTCCCTGGCATAGCCCGGGTGAACACTTTTTCCCTGTACACGGATCTCAGCTTTGGCCGCGTTGAAATTTTCGTATTCCAGCTCTCCGACCTGGCTGCCGTCCACTGTATAGGCCCAATCTGCCCCAAAGGCCTCCACATCAAAATGATGTGCCCCGCGGCCGATCTCTTCATCCGGTGTAAATCCAATCCGGATTTCCCCGTGGGTGATTTCGGGGTGGTTTATCAGGTATTCCACGGCGGTGATGATCTCCGCAATACCGGCTTTGTCGTCTGCCCCCAGCAGGGTGGTCCCGTCCGTCACTATCAGCGTCTGTCCGGTATATGACAACAGTTCGGGAAAATAGTCCGGGGAGAGCACAATGTTCTCCTGTTTATTCAGGAGAATATCCTTCCCATCGTAGTCTTCCACAAGCTGGGGCCGCACTCCTTCACCAGTGAAATCAGGGCTGGTGTCAAAATGGGAAATAAAGCCAATGGTAGGTAAGGGTCTGTCGGTATTGGCCGGCAGGGTGGCCATAAGGTAGGCCCGTTTATCAAGGGTCACACCCTGAAGACCCAGGGATTCGAGCTCATCCCTCAGGGCCCGGGCAAGTTCCCATTGGCATTCCGTGCTGGGACAGGTATCGGAATCCGGGTCGCTTTCGGTATTTACCCGGACATAGCGCAGAAATCTTTCGACCAGTGCTTGCATCATACTTTTTTGACAAAAATAGAGTTATACACCTAATAGAATCCCTTCCTGCATAAATTCATTTTATGAAGTTGAGAACCATTTCCCTTTTGGTCATAAGCCTTGCCACCTGGCATGCCGGTGCACAGGACTGCGCGCTTGGAATGGGTGGAACAGACCCCCGGCAAATCGCAGAACTGTTCCAGCTGGAGGGCTGGCAACAAGAGCGCATGCACCATTGGGCGGAAACCCTCGAGTCCGAAAATGCCCCCCTGCAGCAAAAACTGGATTCCCTTCTTGAGTCTCACCCGCAGGAAACTCCGGAACAACTGACGGCACTCGGGCAGCAGTTCGAGGCGATAAAGGAACAGATGGTGCAGAATTCCCTGAGGTATGACCGGCTTCTTCTGGGAATTCTCCGACCTGGTCAGTACCGGAAATACGAAGCCTTCTGCCGGGAGGTCAACAGAATGCCACTTGAACCCACATCAGAGGTTTTCCTGCAGTACGATGAAAACTGAGCTGCTTCCTTTCAATGCATATTGAATAGGCTGCCACAGGGGAAGTTCGTATTTTTGCCGAAACTTCCGGCAACACATGTACAAACTGATTATCCGCCCCCTTCTCTTCCGGTTTGATCCGGAGAAAGTCCACCACTGGTCCTTTTCAGCCATCCGATTATTATATGCCCTGGGGCTGGGATTCCTCATCCGGAAAATCTGTACAATCAGGGATCCCCGACTGGAGCGGGAAGTATTTGGCCTGAAATTTCCCAACCCGGTAGGACTCGCTGCGGGCTTTGACAAAGACGCCCGGCTTTTCAGGGAACTGGCCGGGTTCGGCTTTGGATTTATCGAGATCGGAACCCTTACCCCTAAAGCCCAGCCCGGAAACCCCAAAAAAAGGTTGTTCCGTTTAAAGGCAGATCAGGCCATTATCAACCGAATGGGCTTTAACAATGGAGGGATGGCCCAGGCCGTTGAACGCCTCAAAGTCCCTCATAATGTCCTGATTGGGGGGAATATCGGCAAGAACAAAGTTACCCCGAATGATGAGGCCGAAGCGGATTATCTCTATTGCCTGAGGGAACTCTATCCTTTCGTGGATTACTTTGTGGTCAATGTCAGCTCCCCCAATACGCCCGGGCTCCGGGAATTACAGGAAAAGGCACCCCTGAGCCATCTTTTGAAGGTCCTGAAGGATGCAGGGGCCCAGATGGCCAAGGCTGCCGGTAAAAGGGAGATACCCCTGCTGCTGAAGATCGCCCCGGATCTCACTGAGGCCCAGCTTCAGGATATTGTTGACATCGTCCGTGAAACCGGTATTGAAGGGGTCATTGCTACCAATACGACCATTGATAGGGAAGGGCTTCGGTCCGGAAAGGAGCTCGCCGGGCAGGCAGGAGGGCTAAGTGGCAAACCGCTCCGGGAGCGCAGTACGGAAGTAATCCGGTTTCTCGTCAAACAAAGCGGCGGCGCCTTTCCGGTAATTGGCGTGGGAGGAATACACAACCCGGAAGATGCATTGGAAAAAATCGAGGCCGGTGCCAGCCTGGTGCAGCTGTGGACCGGGTTTGTCTATGAGGGGCCGGGG
>SBFL01000216.1 GCA_006227965.1 Bacteroidota bacterium
TAAGGAGTCCCTTTCCCGAATCCTCACCTTGTTGCGATCCTTCCGAAGAGACATGTCTTGTTTGCTAACGGTTTCCCCCGTCAGGCATATCCGGGACGGCCTGGTGGAAAACCAGCGCGGCAAGGCACACCTGATTACCGCTGTCCAGGCCCTGGTCGATCAGGGAGCAGCGGAGTATTTTCCCTCCTACGAACTATTTATGGACGAGCTCAGGGACTACCGCTTTTACGACCGGGACCTGATACATCCCAGCGAGGCTGCCGTGGATTACGTCTGGGAGCGTTTTGAGCAGGCGTGGATTGACCCGGATGCGCGGCCGGTCATGAAGGAGGTGGCTGCCATAAGGAAAGGATTGGCACATCGTCCTTTACACGGAAATACTCCTGAACACCAAAAATTCAGGGAGGCCCTGCACTTACAGATACAAAAGCTGCAGAACCGGTTTCCACATATGGATTTTGGAAATGAGGGATCCGATTGAAACAATGTGGGAGTTGCCTCGTCTATTACGAGAAAGCCATTATCTATGAAATACCCCTGGGCCCGATATGCCACAGCCCTGCTGGCGGCAGCGTTCCTCTTGCACCTTTCCTGCCGAAAGGAGGACACGAATAGGTTGGAATATGAAATCGTAAAAAGCAGCGTGGATTCCTTTCCCGCCCTGGAAGTCCGCATGCACTTTGCTCCGGATAACGGGGAGGTCACCTATGTTCGTTATGATGACAAGGCCTGGGGGGAAACCGGGCTTTTTAACTCCCTGCGGGAAGTTCGTTTGGTCGGGGGATCCGGGGCTCTGGTGCTTGAACCCGATAGTAGCCGGGTTCGTATCGCCCATCCTGATGGAAGCGGACCGATAACGCTTTCCTACAAAATTGTGCAGGATACCCCCGGGCCTAAGGATGCCCATAGTACCTATCGTCCGATCGTGGAATCCTCCTATTTCCATGTTTTTTCCCATAATCTGTTCGCCCTCCCGGACCATTACCGGGCGGGGGATGCCCCGGAGGCCGAAATCGGTCTTACATGGACCGGCTGGGATCCGGAGGAGGTGATCCACAACAGTTTTGGGAGCCGTCAGCGCCGACAGGACCTGGGGGCACTACCTCTGGATAAGTTCCACAGCGCCATCTTTGTGGGCGGTGATTTCAGGATCTATACAGACCGGATACAGGGGAATGAGTTGTATCTGGCTGTACGCGGGGACTGGATTCCCTTTGAGGATGCTGAGATCATGAAACTATTCCGTGAAACGGTTCTGGCCCAGCGCGACTTCTGGGCGGACCACAGTCAGCCGTACTTCACCGTAACGATGAGGCCCTTTCCCCAGGAGCGGGGCAGCAGCTTCCAGGGAACGGGCCTTACGAATTCCTTTGCTACCTCCATGTCGAATAACGAGGAGACAGACATTGAGCAACTGGCCTATCTTTTCAACCACGAACTGATGCATAACTGGATCGGAAATACTATTAAAAATGAGGATGAGGAGGCCCAGTACTGGTTCAGTGAGGGTTTTACCGAATACTATACAGCCAAAAACGTGGCAACTTACAGGATTGGCGGCAGGGACTGGGGATTTTTCATCAGCAACCTGAATGAAACCATACGCTTGCTACAAGCGTCTTCCGTAAAAGAGGCCCCAAACAGTGAAATCAATTATGACAACTTCTGGAAAAATCCTGAATATGGGAAACTCCCTTACCGCAGGGGGATGCTTTTTGCCTGTTACCTCGATTTACAATTGCGGGCTGTCAGCGGTGACAAGCATAGCCTGGACGATGTCATGCGGGACCTTTTGGAGGACTCAAGGGATGAAGGACAGAAAATATCACACGCCCATTTCCTCAAAACAGTCAACGCCTACCTGCCTGAAGACCTTACCCCTTTTTTCAACAGACATATCGTCAATGGGGAAGCCCTGCCCCTTCAGGAACTTTTCCGGCAGCTTGGTTTTGACCTTCAGGAGGGAGCCGACCTGTTTGAGCTTGGCTTTGATTTCAGCCCTGGGTACAAGGCCGTAGAAGCGGTGGATCCTGCCTCTGAGGCTTTCCGGGCAGGGGTCCGGGAAGGGGATCGGGTGGTCTCCCGCAGTGTTTACCTGGGCAATACCCAAAAACAGGTTGAATTGGTCCTGGAACGAGGCGGCAAAAGAATCCCGGTGGCGTATTACCCAATTAAAAAAGCACCTGTAGTACAGCTCCTGGACAATGAGGAAAACCGGGCCAGGTTCATGAAGTAACTTTCTTTTCGGCTGCCAGGGCGATCCCGTCATCGATCAAATGGCCAACCTCAGGCCTGTCCTGTTTGACCTTCTCGAGGTGTTCGAGAATTTCACGTGCGAAGGCCTCGTCATGACTCGCCAGGGCGAGTTCGTATAGTTCCACGGAGAGCAGCCAGTCATTTTGGTAGTTGGATTTCACTTCCCTGAAAACCTTGTTTCGCGAAATCGTTGTATTGGTGCCTTCCCTGAACTCCCGGATCTGCCCGTAAAGCCTTTCCAGTTGCTGTCGCATTTCATCTTTTTCCACCCTGATGGTCTGCTCGCCCGGCACATGGCTGATCAGGTCAAAGCTACCCAGATCCGCAGGTCCGTTGAATGCCGAGACGATCTCCTGACCGACGGCCATGTGGTAAAGGCCCCAGTCTGGCTGGAACAGGAGTTCATCCCCGTGCTTGACCGTGCAGTTCTGGAAGGTGATCAGGATGATCTCGCCCCTCAGGTTCCGGGTTCCGGTGATGATCTCACCCCTTACGCTAATTCCCCCTTCGAATTCCAGGCTTGCCTGTTCCCCTTCGTAGATGTTGTAGGCCTTTAAATCCCTGGGGCTCATATCCTCAATGGCCAGGTTGATCCCTTTCAGTTTTCCGACGGGGGATCCGAAACCATCCCGGTGGTGGGCACTGCTGTGGCCTATCAGCTCTTTTTCCCGGTAGGAAAGGGCGGTAGGCCCTGTTGTCTGGAGGTAAGCTGGTTTCCTGTCATGGGCAATGGATCGGGTAAAGTTTCCGGAGATCTGCAGGCCGGTGGTGAGTTCTACGGTACCCAGCGCCCTGGACTCGATCAGTTTTTCCAGGCCGTCAAGCCCTCCTTTGCGAAGGGCCATGGTATTGGCAAATTCCTCCAGCACCTGGCTCAGGAAGGCAAAATCAGGAGTCACAAACAGCTGAGGCTGGGGTTTGGTAATATCAAATAATGTATGGGCCGCTTCAATGGAGTAGGGGATTTTAGCCACCTTATCTGTCATGCACCAGCTGCTTTCCCCAATGGAAGAAAGAAGGCCTGCCCCGTAGATTTTTGGATAATCCACCGTACCGATCAGGCCGTATTCCACTGTCCACCAGTGGAGGTTTCTGATCAGTGCCATCTCGCTCGGAGGGCCCATGTTCTCCTGCAGGGTTTCGATTTTCTTCTCGGCCTCCGCAATCTCATCCGATCCTGTCCCCGGGGCTTCTTTGATGATGGAAAGGTGCCTGACCGCCTCATAAAGCTCGTAGTCTTTGGCGCTGGAAATGGCCTTGCATCCGATTTCCCCGAACCTCCGCAGGTATTCCGCGTATTCCGGATTCGCTATAATGGGTGCATGCCCGGCACCCTCGTGTATGATATCCGGGGCAGGTGTATACTCGATGTGGTCCAGCTGGCGGATGTCCGAGGCGATTACCAGGACGTTGTACGCCTGGAATTCCATAAAGGCGGCGGGGGGGATGAAACCATCCACGGCCACTGCAGCCCAGCCAATCTCCCTGAGGATCCGGTTCATCCCATACATGTTGGGTATATGTTCGATAGAGATCCCTGTTTTTTTCAGACCGCCCAGGTAGGATTCATGGGCTACTTTGCTGAGGTAATCCACGTTTTTGCGCATTACATAGCGCCATACTGCCTGGTCAATGGGGGAATAACCCCCGTAATTCTGAGGTTTTATGTATTGCCTGAGATGTTTGGGCAAACGATCCAGGATGGGATTGCTTTGGTAGCTCATGCCATTGGTTTCTATGCAGTCCTAAAGATACGAATTCACCTTCAGAAATCCCCGGAATCAAAATGCCCCAGGGATACAGGGGCGCCTACGGACAGGTTATTTTTTGTTCTTAACCTCTGGAGGGTAAGCTTGCAAAATTTTGGAGACGAATTCCCGGATGCGTTCCTCCTTTTTGCTGACGTTGCTGGTATTGCCAAGGGTGCCTTTGCCACGGCCCTGCCAGACCAGTTCTTTTTTCTCC
>SBFL01000091.1 GCA_006227965.1 Bacteroidota bacterium
TCGGGAATTTCCACCAAAACGGTTTCCACCTTTCTCAGTTTCAGAGCATGATAGAGTTGTTTAGCTTCACTTGGCGGGGTCCGCAGATCATTCATTCCAACCATGACCATGGTAGGTGTTTTAACATTGCCTACAAGGGATAATGGAGAAAAGTTCCAGTACCCTTCAAAATTCTCCCAGGGATGGCCCGGGTAGCGGCTGTTGGCATAGTAGAAATAATTATCCGCTACCAGCGTCTTGCTGATCCAGTTCATTACGGGCTTAGCTACAACTGCCGCTTCAAAACGGTCATTCTTGCCTATGATCCAGGCAGTCATGATACCCCCGGCGCTCCCGCCGGTGACAAATAACTGGTCTTCATGGGCAATCCCTTTTTCAATACAGGCGTCTACTCCGTCCATGACATCCTGGTAGTCATCCCCCGGATAATTATTGTAAAGCAGGTTCGCAAAGGCCTCCCCATAGCTGGTGCTGCCCCTCGGGTTTGGATAGAAAACAATATATCCCGCCGCCGCGTACAACTGGATTTCCGCTGTGAAGCGGTCCCCGTAGTTGGAAATAGGGCCCCCGTGGTTCTCGACCAAAAACGGATACTTCTTCCCGGGATCGTACCCCGGGGGATAGACGATCCAGCCCTGTATTCCACGACCATCCACACTGGAGGAATACCAGATTTCCTCCACCTTCCCCAATTCCCGGTGGTCCAGCAGGCCTTTGTTCAGGTTCGTGATCCTTCTGGGGCTTTTTCCCCCCTTTTCCACCACCGCAATATCTGCCGGAAATTCCGGCCTGGTAAACGTATAGGCCAGGACACCCTCCCTGCTTACACTAAAGGAGCCGCCCCCGTAAGGTCTCCCAATAGAGGTTCCCCCCAGGTTGTCGGCCATTTTTGAAACATCCCCTCTTAGGGATACATAGCCGATCTTGGAATTTCCCTTGTCGTCATAGGTGAAGTAGATACCCCTGCTCGTTGCATCCCATTTCAAGTCGCTGACGCTCCGGTCCAGGTCTGGGGTCAGCACCTGCTTTCCGGACCCATCGGTTCGCATCAGACGCAGTTCGGATACCTGGTGTGCCTGCACTTTGTCTGTATAGCCCAGGTAGGCTATGTATTTGCCATCCGGGGAAGCCACCGGCCCGGAATCCGGTCCGGGGCTTTCCGTCAATACGGTTATCGCCCCGTCATCCAGGCTGAGGGCATAGACCTCCGAATTTCGGAAGTCGTATTCCCAGTCTTCGGACCGGTTGGCCGAAAAGTAAATCCTGTTCCCGTCCGGTGACCAGGAAAGCGTACCCCTGTGGTGGTACTGACCGGAACTTACCTGCCGGGCCGCTCCGCCCTCGGAGGGAATGACAAAAATATGACTGTACCCTGGAGATATATAGCCCCTACCATCGGCCTCGTGGTAAAGGCGATCCGTAATGCGGGGGGCTCCTGCCCATTTGGCCCCATTGGGTTTCTTGGGCATTTTGGCAATAACCGGAGCTTGCTCGGGCACGTTCATGGTAAAGGCCAGCTGGTTCCCGTCCGGAGACCAACTCAGGGAAGAAGGACTGGAGGGCAACTGGGTAAGGCGCGCATAACGGCCGCTGTCATGCCAGTAAAGGTAGATCTCAGCACCCTCTTCCGTGCGGCTTACAAAGGCCATCCGATCTCCGTTGGGTGACCATCTGGGATCGTATTCTGCCACTTCGCGTGTGGTTAGTTTCTGGTGGGAACTACCGTCGGCCCGCAGCATCCAGAGGTTGCCCGTGGAACGATCTTCGAGAACGTCAAAACCCATCCTTCGGTAGACAATCCATTCCCCGTCCGGATGGATCTGTGGATCAGAGGCATACTGAAGGTCAAAAACGTCCATGTATTCAAAAGGCCTTTCCTGTGCTGCAGCCGGGAAGTTCAGGGCCAGTGAAAAGAGGAGGGTACAAATGAATCGGGGATATCTCATAGGGGTTACAGCTTTGGATTTGCTTCCTAAAGATATGGATTCCTGCTGGGATGATCTCCCGGGGTGGGAAAGCGGTTTCGGGAAGACCTGTTCACGGTTAATACCTTCCTGATAATGAGGAATTCTGGAACTTTAGCTATATTTAGAAGAGCTCCCCGTAAAGGGAACTGCGAACACAAATCTAAATACAAAAAGCATGAAAAAAATCAGTACACTTATCCTGGTATTCAGTTGCCTGCTCGGGTATTCCCAGCAGGACCTGGCACAAAAAAGCATTCTTGACATGGTTGAAATGACCCAGGGCCAGATAAAGGCCCTGGCACAGGCCTTTGATGAATCCCAGATGGACTGGCGCCCTGCCGAGGGGATCCGCTCCACAGGGGAGACCGTGGTGCACGTCGCTGCAGCAAACTACTACCTCGCCATGAGGCTCGGTTTTCCACCCCCAGAAGGTGTGAACATCATGGAGATGGAAAAAACCATTACAGGGAAAGAAGCCATTCTTGAGGCGTATGACAAATCGGCTGAATTCATCCGGCAAAAGCTGATGGAAGTTGACCCGGCCAGTCTTGGGACTGAGGTAGACCTGGGATTTATGAAAACAAACCGGCTCTCTGCATTACTGGTGGTGCTGGAGCATACAGGCGAACACAAGGGGCAACTCATTGCATACGCCCGCTCAAATGGGGTGACTCCCCCCTGGAGTCAGCAACAATAATGCTTTAATGACCGCCCTGAAGGGGCGGTTTTTTTATGACAGCCCCACATCCAGGGCCATCATGATGATGAAACCCCCAATAAAACCCATCGTGGCTATGTCTGTGAATTTATCCTGTTGGGTTTCGGGGATCACCTCCTCCACTACCACAAATATCATGGCTCCTGCAGCGAAAGAAAGGGCATAGGGAAGGATGGGCTCAAAGGTAAGGACTGCCCAGGCACCCACCACTCCCGCAATGGGCTCTACAATGGCCGAAGCCTGCCCGTACATCCAGCTTTTTTTCCGGCTCAGCCCGAAACGTCTCAGGGGCATGGCCACAGCGAACCCCTCCGGGAAATTCTGCAGGCCAATTCCCAGGGCCAGGGCTGCAGCAGCCCCTACCGATGCCCCTTCAAAACCAGCAGCCACACCGCCGAACAGGACCCCAACGGCCAAGCCTTCCGGGATGTTATGCAGGGTGATGGCCAGGGTTAACAGGGTCGTCCGCCTCCAGGGAGTTTCGATCCCCTCTTTTTCCGTTTCCTTGAAATTGATATGCAGGTGGGGGAGTACCTTGTCCAGGGCAAAGATGAACAGGGCCCCCAGCAGGAACCCCACCGCTGCCGGCACAACTTTTACAAACCCCTCCCCCGGGCTCATTTCTATTCCGGGAGCCAGCAGGCTCCAGAAACTGGCCGCCACCATCACGCCACCGGTAAACCCGAGCATGCCATCCAGGACCGCCCGGTTCATGGTCTTGAAGAAAAATACCAGACCGGCCCCCGCAGCGGTCAGTGCCCATGTGAACAAGGTGGCGTACAGGGCAGCAAGGATGGGGTTGACGGTTTCCAGATACTCAATTACTGCTTGCATTATTCTGCATTTGGTTTCACAAAGAGGTTGGAGGCTATCTGATGGGAAATCCGAAGGTTGTGTGCACCGATCCTAACATGCATGGAATGATCATAGGGTTCCTTTTCCAGGATTTGGATTTCCCTGCCAAGGGCAATATGGTTCCGGTCCAGGAATTTCAGAAACGGGGCCGAGGAATCCCTGACCCCCACACAGATCCCCTGACTGGGTACCGGCATGTTGCTCAAAAGCTTTTTATCCCGCATCTTGAACTTTCCGTCTTTATCCGGGATGGGATCTCCGTGCGGATCGAAATCGGGAAAATCCAACAGCGCATCCAGCCGGTCTATCAGTTTCTCGCTTTCTATATGCTCGAGTTGCTCGGCCACCTCGTGTACCTCATCCCATGAAAAATCAAGCTTTTCCACCAGAAAAACCTCCCAGAGGCGATGTTTGCGGATCACTATGAGCGCCTGTTGCGTACCCTTTTCTGTAAGCCGGACCCCCTGGTACTTCTTGTAGTGCACCAGACCCTTTTCAGAAAGTCTTTTCACCATATCCGTAACCGAAGACGGTTTGGTTTCCATTTGGCCGGCCAGGGCATTGGTGGAAATAGCCTTCTTGCCTCCCTGGCTAAGGTGATAAATCCCCTTGATATAATTCTCCTCTGAATGTGTCATAGCTTATTCCAAAGATACATTTTTATTTATAAAAAC
>SBFL01000017.1 GCA_006227965.1 Bacteroidota bacterium
TATGCGCTGTCAAATGACGGTTCCCTGAAAAATATGGGGCTGATGGCTGTGTCTGAGAATCCCTCCTTCTTGGCATTTTCCGATGATGGCCGCTTCCTCCTGGCGGTGAATGAGGTAAGCGATGATAAGCAGACCGGATACCTCAGTTCTTTTAAAATAGGAGAAGACACCTTATCCTTTATAGACCGGAAACCGTCCGGCGGGGCGCATCCCTGCCATGTGGTAACAAACCCCGAAGGCTTCGTGGTGGTGGCAAACTACAGCGGTGGCAATATGGGATTGCTGAAAATACAAGGGGATGGCCGTCTCTCAGAACTGCTCGATGTGCAGCAGCACGAGGGAAGCGGTACCCACCTCCGCCAGGAGGGACCCCATGCGCACTCCGCCTGGTTCGCCGAAGACGGTGGTGTCATCTCGGTGGACCTTGGTACCAATCAGCTCTGGTTTTCCCGGATCGACCCAAATGAAAATAAATTCATCCCGCAGGAGCCCAACGTATTTTCCCTGGAGCCCGAAGCCGGGCCCAGGCACCTGGTTTTCCACCCCTGGAACCCCTGGATCTATGTGGTCAACGAGCTTTCTTCCTCGGTATCGTTGCTTAAAAAAGATCCCGGAGGGGATACCTTTTACATCGCGCAGACGGTGTCCACCCTACCCAGGGCTTTTTCATCCCCGAATACCTGTGCCGACATCCATATTTCCCAGGACGGGAAGTTCCTGTACGCCTCCAACCGCGGGCATAACAGCATTTCCATCTTTTCGGCGGATCCTGAAACCGGAACCCTGGAGGCCGTGGGGCACGAACCCACCCGCGGGGAAACCCCCCGGAATTTCAGCCTTTCCCCGGATGGCGCTTTTCTGCTGGTCGCCAACCAGACCACGGATAACCTTGTTTCCTTTCGGAGAAATAAAGAGACAGGTCTCTTAACCTTCCAGGATGAAATAATGGCCCCAACCCCGGTGTGCATTGTGTTTGCTCCCTGAGCTTCCAACTGCTGCCGGGTCTTTCAGACCGCAAGGAAGTTGCTCCGAAGGAGTTTATCTTGTTCCCGGGGGGTGGGGGGATTCCTCCTTTTCATTTAAAGGATTAAACTTTGAACCCTATAACCTTGATCAAATTTGCTGCCTACTGCGACTGCCAGCTGCCTACTCCGTCCTATCCGCACTTCGAGGACCCACAATCCCGGCAGGTAAGGCACCCTTCCTGAAAGACGAGGTTCTCGCTCTGGCAATTCTCGCAGGATTGTCCTTTGGCCTTGGTTCCATCTTTAATATAACGTTTCAGGGCCCGGACCACCCCGTTTTTCCAGGTATTGATCTGCTCGGTATCCAGATGCAGGCTCTGGATGAGCTCCACCAGCTTCAGGATGGGCATGCCATGCCGTAGGGTACCTGATATGAGTTTGGCATAATTCCAGTATTCCGGGTTGAATTTGTGTGACAAGCCCTCTATGGTCGTTTTATATCCACGGCTGTTCTGGTACTGGAAGTCATAACGGGAAAGGCCCTTGTCGCTCCGATTTTTAATGATCAGTCCCTTCTCCACCCACCGGGGTAGTAAGATCCCGTCTTCATCGTCTGCGAGCCCTGTGAAGATCTCATAAGGCTGCCCTTCAATTAGACCAATAAAGGCAATCCATTTCTCCCGGTTGTTTTGAAAGCGTACCACATCCGCTTCCAGCACCTGGGGGCGCGCAGCCGGAAACTGTGTAAGGGTGGCCAGGTCCTTTTCCTCTGGTTCCACATCTGCGATCAGCACACCAGAACGGGAACCATCCCTGTAAACGGTTACCCCTTTGCATCCTGATCTCCATGCTTCCAGGTATAGTTTTCCCACCAGCTCTTCCGAAACATCGTTCGGAAGATTGATCGTTACACTAATGGAATGGTCCACCCACTGTTGTACCGCTCCCTGAAGGCGGACCTTGTTCATCCAGTCCACGTCTGCCGACGTTGCCTTGTAGTAGGGGGATTTTCTTACCAGCACATCTAGTTCCTCAGGACTGTAATGCGCCTCCGGGTCATAGCCATTGACTGCCATCCAGGTTTTGAACTGGTGATGGAACACCTGATATTCCTCCCAGGAATCTCCCACCTCATCCGTATAGTCCACCCGTACGCCTTTATCAGACGGGTTCACCTTGCGCCTGCGTTTGTAAAAGGGGAGGAATACAGGCTCAATCCCTGATGTTGTCTGGGTCATCAGGCTGGTGGTACCTGTGGGGGCTATGGTGAGTAAAGCGATGTTCCGGCGGCCGTACTCCAACATTTCGTAATAAAGCTTCTTATCAGCCTGTTTCAGGCGCAGAATAAAGGGGTTGTCCTTTTCCCGTTGCGCATCGAACAGGGGAAATGCCCCTCGTTCCCGGGCAGTGACAACGGAACCCCGATACGCCTCCAGTGCCAGGGTCTTATGGACTTTGACCGAAAAACCCCGGGCCTCTTCACTGCCATATCGAAGATTAAGGGCGGCCAGCATATCCCCTTCCCCGGTAATCCCGATTCCGGTTCGCCTCCCTTCTTCTGCCTTTCTGCGGATTTGCTGCCAGAGCACATGCTCCACTCGTTTTGTTTCCTCTCGCTCGGGGTCTTCCGCTACCTTTTGCAGGATAGCATCCACCTTTTCAAGCTCCAGGTCGATGATGTCGTCCATGATGCGCTGGGCAATGGCCGCGTGAGCGCTGAATAAGTCAAAATCAAAGCGAGCTTCCGATGTATAGGGGTGCTCCACATAAGAAAAAAGGTTGATGGCCAGCAACCGGCATGAGTCATAGGGGCACAGGGGAATCTCCCCGCAGGGGTTTGTGGAGACGGTCCGGTACCCCAGGTCCGCATAACAGTCGGGCAGGGATTCGCCGAGGATGGTATCCCAGAATAGAATACCGGGTTCGGCAGATTTCCAGGCATTATGTACGATCGTATCCCACAGATCCCGGGCACGTATCGTGCGGGTGAATTGTGGTTCTCCATGTATAGGGAATTGCTGTGTGTACTCCCCGTCCTTTTCAACCGCATCCATAAAAGCATCGTCAATCCGCACTGAAATATTCGCCCCGGTAACTTTGCCTGCCTCGAGTTTGGCATTGATGAAGTCTGTCGCATCGGGGTGCCTGATGGAAACCGACAGCATAAGCGCCCCCCTCCTGCCATCCTGGGCCACTTCCCGGGTGGAATTGGAATAACGTTCCATAAAAGGCACTAAACCTGTGGAGGAAAGGGCGGAGTTCTTTACCGGAGACCCTTTGGGACGGATATGGGACAGGTCATGCCCTACCCCGCCCCGTCGTTTCATTAGCTGTACCTGCTCCTGGTCCACCTTCATGATGGCACCGTAGGAATCCGCTTCACCATCTGTGCCGATTACAAAGCAATTGGACAGGGAAGCAACCTGGAACGGATTGCCGATACCGGCCATGGGACTTCCCTGGGGAACCAGATAGCGAAAGTTTCGCATGAGCTCATAGATGGCATCCTCAGTCAACGGGTTGGGATATCTGGCTTCGATACGGGCCAGTTCAGAAGCTATCCTGCGGTGCATCTCGTCTGGGGTTCGTTCATAAAGGTTCCCCTTCGAATCTTTAAGCGCATACTTGTTCAACCAGACGCTGGCGGCCAGTTCATCTCCATTGAAATATAGGCATGAAGCCTCCAGGGCTTCTTCCTGCGAATAGGTTTGGACAGGTGTGGTGTCAGAAATCGATGGCATAAGGCTTTCGGGATTGGTTTTGTTATAAAAACCGTGAAGTTAGTCCCGGGTTTTCAAAGCATCTTATGATATAAATCATATCCACTCCGACCCCTAACTCGTAACTATTTGATTTACTTTAATTTAAAAAGTTCTCAACAGCAAATTGTTGAAAATTTATCGCCGTAGAAGGCATCTCTTCAGCCCTTATAGAATCCGGGGAGCCCTGGAAAGGATGCTGCCCCATGCCACTGCCGACGGTAACATGCAAGAATTTTGCTGGTCAGGAGCCTATTTTATCCCCGGGGGTAATTGGGGGGTTTCCCCCTGTCTGTTATAGAGCTTTATAAACCTTGAACGAAAGCAGTAGCCGCTGCCCACTGCGACGGCTTCCTGTAAACTCAGGATTTCGCTCGTGCCTTGCGTGATCCTGAGGGGGTGGAACTGAAACATAACCCTGATTTCAGCCATCCTGGCTGAAATTGGTTTTTCATTCCTTCCGCCTTCAAATCTCTGT
>SBFL01000236.1 GCA_006227965.1 Bacteroidota bacterium
AGACCTGTTTGACCTCGTGCTTGACCAGACCGGAACGTTATTGGATCCCCGGGTACTCACCATAGTCTGGGCCCGTCGCTTTGCCGGTTACAAAAGGGCTGACCTGCTGCTGTACGATTTTCCCAGGTTTACAGAAATGCTCCGGAAAACAGACAGGCCGGTACAGATCATATGGGCCGGAAAACCCTATCCAAAAGACTTCAGTGCCATCAACACCTTCAACAGACTGGTACAGGTGAGCAGGGACTTCCCGAACCTTGCAGTCCTGACGGGTTATGAAATGGCGTTGTCAAAATTGCTTAAATGCGGTTCCGATATATGGTTGAACACGCCAAGGATCACCAGGGAAGCTTCCGGAACTAGCGGGATGACTGCGGCCATGAACGGATCCCTCAACCTGACGGTAAACGATGGATGGATCCCTGAGTTCGCAAGGCATGGAGAAAATGCTTTTGTGTTGGCGGAGGCAGATCCCCGCCAGCCCATTTCGGTTCAGGATGAACGGGACAGTCAGCACCTTTATCAAATGCTTGAAAACGAAGTGATCCCCCTGTATTATGACGATCCGGACAAATGGATGGAAATGGTTTTCAAAGCGCGGGAAGAGGTAGTGCCGGCCTTCTCAAGTGATCGTATGGCCGCCCAGTATTACCGGGAACTGTATAACGCCTAACCCATGGTGAAGGGTTGTCCGGTACTCTGAAGGGCTGCATACCAAAACTCCCCTTCCAGGTCGATTTTTTTTCTTCGTAGCACCACCTCAGAAATAGGGAGGTATACCAACTGATTGTTCAACAGGCCCACCACGAACCGGGTCTTTCCGGCCATGGCCCCATGAACAGCCTGATAGGCCAGTCGGTTACAGAAAATACTGTCGCTGGCATTCGCGGGGGCAGACCGGATGATATAGCTGTGGTCAATATACTTGATGTTCACTTCAGTCCCCTGTCTATCGAAGTAGTCCCCTATCCGGTCCTTTAAAAAGATCCCGATATCCTGATGTTTGATATTCCCCGAGGCGTCCTTTACCGTAGATTCCTCTTCGAACAGATGCTGGCCTGCCCCCTCCGCCACAACAATGACCGCGTGTTGTTTGGCTTTCAGCCGTCGCTGCAGCAGTTTCAAAAAACCATCCCTGCCATTGAGCTTAAATGGAAGTTCGGGCACAAGAAGGAAATTAACCTCCGGCATGGACATAGCCGCGGAAGCGGCGATAAAACCACTGTCCCTTCCCATAAGCTTGACAATGGCGATCCCGTTATAGGCCCCTTTTGCCTCATTGTGGGCGTCTCTAATGATGGGGGAGGCCACGTCGTATGCAGTTTCGAAACCGAAAGACTTATCGATCAGGTCTATATCGTTATCTATGGTTTTGGGGATGCCAACCACCGAAATATTCAGTCCGCGGTTTGCAATCTCCTGTCCTATGGCATCAGCTCCCTTAAGGGTTCCGTCCCCGCCAATGGTAAAGAGCATATCCACTCTTAGGGAAATGAGCGTGTCTACCATATCCCCGACTTCCTGAGCGCCTCTCGATGAGCCCAGCATCGTACCCCCAAACTGGTGAATATCCCTGACCTTATCCGGGGTCAGGTCATGATAGGGATGCGGGTTATCCGGGGAAAGCCCCTGGTATCCGTACGGGATCCCGATTATCTTTTTTACCCCATAAAAGTAGTAAAGGCCCATCACCAGGCTACGGATGACGTTGTTGATGCCCGGGCACAAACCGCCGCAGGTAACAATGGCTGCCGTGGTCTTCCTCGGGTCAAAGAATATTTTCTCCCTGGGGCCTGCCTTTTCCACGGACAGGGGGGCATCCCCGGACTGGACGCACCTGGAGAAATCCTTAATGGCGGTATTGAAGACCACCCGGTCGGCGTCTGAGATAAAATTGAACAGCTTGTCCCCGTCCCTATTGCTCAGTGGCAGGGGCGATGACAGGTTGGCCGGTCCCAGGTTCCGTATTTCGAATCGGTCTTTATTCATGGTGTCCTTTCTTTGTGGGAAAGCTCCATTGGCAAGGGGTGTCCCCGGTTCAGGGCTTCATCCCCTTTAATTCGAGTTTTTCTGCAAAAAATTCACAGAAATCCTTCATCGTGGCAGTCATCTTCTCGTCCTGCGTGGCCTTCATAAAGGTATCGGAAAGAGCCACCAGTGACTGATGGAAGAAAATTTTCATCTCCTCCAGGGGCATGTCTTTTGTCCACAGGTCGATTTTAAGGGACTCCTTGTTTTTATGGTCCCAGACGGACAAAAGCATTGCCTTCGCCTCTTCGTTCTCGATCCCCCCGTCCTGAGCGGACCAGGTAAGCTGTTCAGGCACCCGATTTTCATCCAGGGTTACCCGCAGGGTGATTTCCGATGTATGTGTCTCTGCCATGTTATTTCGGTGGTTTGTATTTTGACCTTTTAAATAATTCCTCCCCCGGTGTCTGTAACAAATCCTGCAGGCTTACCTCATTATTTTCCATAAAAGACCGAACGATCTGCCATCCCATATACCGGCCTATCCGGCCCGGAGATTCATTGTCCAGCATAAGCCGGAATTTGCTGAAAGGCGCTGGGTCGAGAAACCGGGCTTCCAGCCCTTTATCCGTGCTGTATAGCAACTCCCGTTCCACAAAGTACCTCCAGATCTGTGATTCATTTTCCCTGGCCCAGGCGAGCTGGGTATCCGTAAATCCGATTTTGACGGAATCCGGAGCCAGCGGCATCAACCGGTCCTTAAGGTACAACCCCTTTCCGTAATAGATCAGTTGGGCTATAAAACTCCGGTCCCCCGGGGGGGGGACCACCCTGCGGGCAAAAGCACTCCCGACGTCGCTGACCAGCAAGGCCGGGTCCAGTCCCCGGGCTACATAGCGAGGCAGGTTTTGATAAAACTCATGATCCGGCCCCAGGTAACTGTCAAGGCCTATCAAAAGCAGCGTGTCGGCAAGGATGACCCTGTTTTCATAATCCACATCTGTGGTCAGTGTAAGGACCCTTGGGGCCCGCGTATCCGGAAAATAGTATTTGGCGTGTTTGAAAAAAAGCTCGAGTTCCGTCTGATAAGGTTCGAAGTCCGGAAAAGACCTTCTGACCTCTCTTCTGAGCCGCTGCTGAAGCGTGTCGGTATGTTTAACCAGCCAAACGCTGTCTGCAGTTTGTTCCGGAAACAGATAGGGATACTGCTTTTTCATGGCGGGCAACCCGGAGGGTAGCATCCTGTCAAATGCGAGATCAAATCTGTCGATCTCAAGGGTCAGGGGTATTTCAAGAACCTCCCCGGAAATCCTGGGCTGGGGGTCTCCACATCCGGTGACCAAACTAATAAAGGCCAGGGGAACTAAAATCCGGCACATGGGCCTGATAAATCCTGTCAAGATTTTCGTATTTTAAGGATAGCTGCTACATTTACGAGGCAAAGTTACCCAATTTCCATTTCAATCCGAACTCACATGCAAACTGAACAAATCACAGCCCATATTGTGGGCTGGCTAAGGGACTACGCAACCCGGGCCGGAATGAAGGGATTCGTTGTGGGAGTTTCCGGGGGCATTGACTCTGCCCTTACCTCCACACTATGCGCCCTAACGGGAATGGAAGTCCTCTGTCTGGAAATGCCCATCCATCAATCCAAGAAGCAGGTGACCAGGGCGGCTAACCACATCTTCTGGCTAAAGGAGACGTATCCCAATGTTCGCTCCCAATGGATCGACCTTACCCCGGTCTTCGACAGCCTGATCGAGGTATTGCCTTCCGTTGAGGAGGAAGAGCGCCGACTGATGTCCCTGGCCAATACCAGGGCCCGGCTGCGCATGACCTCCCTGTATTACTTTGCGGCCCTGGAAAAACTGCTTGTAGCCGGAACCGGAAACAAGGTGGAAGATTTCGGGGTAGGCTTTTACACCAAATACGGGGACGGAGGCGTCGACCTGAGCCCCATTGCAGACCTGGTAAAAACAGAAGTCTACGGGCTGGCCGCTTCTCTTGGCGTCATCCGGGAAATCATGGATGCACCGCCTACCGATGGCCTTTGGGGGGATGACCGGACGGACCAGGACCAGATCGGGGCCTCCTATCCCGAACTTGAATGGGCCATGGACATGGATTCGAAGGGCAAATCGGCATCCGATTTCGAGGGACGGCAGAAGGAAGTCTTCCAAATCTACAAGAGGCTCAATGCCGTTAATCGACATAAAATGCT
>SBFL01000023.1 GCA_006227965.1 Bacteroidota bacterium
CTTTTGATTAACGGTATTCTTCCCGTACCGGGCTGAAAATATCCATGAGTCTGCATTCGCCAAGGGCCCTGCCGCTATGGGTGGCATAGGGGGGGATGAGCACAATGTCTCCAGGGCCATAAACACGGGTCAATCCGTCAAGGGTAAATTCAAACTGCCCTTCCACCACATGCATGATCTGTTCATGTTCATGCTTGTGTTCCGGGACTGTAGCCCCTGGGTCTACCTCCCAGAAAGCAAGGCTCAAGGCTTCCCCGTGCACAAATTTTCCCCTGAATCCGGGAATGAGTTCCCTTTCGTGAAGGGTTTCCATTGAAAAATCCATAGGTCTGTCTTCAGTATTTAAGTATCCTAAAATACGGGTTTCCGATGAAATGCATCCCGGTTGTTTTTCCCCCCAGAGGTTGCGTATCTTTGATGTAGGATAGATAAAACCATGCGCGTACATTTTATTGCCATTGGGGGCAGTGCCATGCATAACCTGGCCCTGGCGCTTCACGACAGGGGCTATCGGATCACCGGTAGTGACGATGTAATCTTCGAACCCTCCAGAAGCCGTCTTGAAGAAGCAGGTCTACTTCCCGGGAAGGAGGGGTGGTTCCCGGAAAAAATTAACAAAGACCTGGATGCGGTGATCCTTGGTATGCATGCCAGGGCGGGTAATCCCGAGCTCGAACGGGCCAGGGAACTGAATATTTCCGTCTATTCTTATCCGGAATTTCTGTACCAACAGTCCAAACACAAGACGCGGGTCGTCATCGGGGGTAGCCACGGGAAAACGACCATAACCTCCATGGTCCTGCATGTGATGCAATATTGGGAAAAACCGGTGGATTTCATGGTAGGGGCCCAGCTTGAAGGTTTTGACCGTATGGTGCAACTGACGGAGGAAAACGAGTTTATCGTGCTGGAGGGGGATGAGTATCTTTCCTCTGCCCTCGACCCGCGCCCCAAATTCCACCTCTACCAACCCAATATTGCGTTGCTGAGCGGGATTGCCTGGGACCATATTAACGTATTCCCAACCTTTGATTCGTACCGGGAGCAGTTCCAGATATTTCTGGAATCCATCGTTCCCGGGGGAAGCATTACATATAACACGGAGGATCCCGAAGTCAGGAGCCTGGTGGAAGGGCTTGACGCTCCCCTTCGGAAGTTTCCCTACCATACCCCTCCCTACAAAGTAACGAATGGACGAACCTGGCTGGAAACCCCTGATGGCCTGCTTCCCCTTCAGGTTTTTGGCAGGCATAACCTGAGCAATTTGGCCGGTGCCAAGTGGATCTGTCAGCAGATGGGCGTAGACGAAGCTGATTTTTTTGAGGCCATGGCCAGTTTTAAGGGAGCATCCAAACGCCTGGAACTTTTGGCGAAAACCTCAGATTCCTGCGTATTCAAGGATTTTGCACATTCTCCGAGCAAAGTGGTTGCCACCACAAGGGCGGTCAGGGAGCAGTATCCGGACCACCACCTGGTGGTTTGCCTGGAACTGCATACATACAGCAGCTTGAACGCAGATTTTCTCAAGGAATACCGCCACAGCCTGGACTGTGCAGACAGCGCCCTCGTTTTTTATGTTCCCGAATCCCTGGCCATCAAGGGCCTGGAGACGATTAGCCCGGAGGGTATCCGAAGCGCTTTCGGAAGGCCGGACCTTGAGGTATACACGGAAACTTCGGGCCTCAGGGATTACCTCAACAGCCTAAGTTTCGATAAAACAGTCCTGTTGCTTATGAGCAGCGGCAATTACGGGGGGCTCGATCTGGAGGAATACCGTGACCGCCTGAAATAATTGTTCTCCTACACCCCGAATTGGGTCAGGTGGTGGTCCAGGTGTTTGTACTGCATCTGCCCCCACTGTTCATGGGTGAATTCCCCGAATATCGGATGGGGATTCCAGTGTTCCCGGTCACTTAAAGCGTGGAATTCACGTACCCTTTGCTTAAGGATCGGCAGCTCTTCCGATAACTTTTTGGGCTCCCTGGCCTTTGCAAAAGGAGTTGTGGGAAGGTTTTTGCGCCAGGGCCGGTCGCTGTACATGCCTTTTCTGAAGAGCAAACGAATCAGCGGATTGCT
Source organism: Bacteroidota bacterium (assembly GCA_006227965.1). Classification (GTDB taxonomy): domain Bacteria; phylum Bacteroidota; class Bacteroidia; order Flavobacteriales; family Flavobacteriaceae; genus Robiginitalea. The sequence continues at coordinate 2,077 of SBFL01000023.1, forward strand.
TTTCCTTTTAGGAGGCCTGTTTGAGATGCCTACCTTGAGGGGGATCTGGCAGTGCCATGCCATCTGGCCAACCGACATCTTCCCCCATTGAGGTTGCAGGCCATCATCCAATTTCTCCAGTCGGCTGAGGATTTCCTCGAAGGCAGCTTCTTCGAAAAGGGATTTCATGGCAAGTGCGATTTATGTTAAAAGTACGATTTTAATCAGATCCCGCTGGTAGCCTGCATCTTATTTAATTACCTATTTTTGATATGGAGAAAGACGAGAATCCCATCCGTATCAAGTCCTGGTGCCCTTCGGAAAGGCCCAGGGAACGATTGTTGCAAAAGGGAGCTGGCTACCTGTCCGATGCGGAATTGCTGGCCATTTTGCTGGGGTCCGGCTCGAAAAGGGAACACGCCCTGTCCCTGGCCAGGCGAATCCTTGGGAATTCACTTACACCGCTGAGGAGCCTTGGCAGAATGCCTGCTTCACGGCTTATGGAGTTCAAAGGGGTCGGTCCGGGTAAGGCGGTGGTGGTTCTTGCAGCTATGGAACTGGCCCGGAGGTATTCGGTATTACCTGCTCCCAGAAACCGGACTATCCGGCAAAGCAGTGATGCCTACGAGCAACTCAGGCCATTGCTTTCAGATTTGATGCATGAGGAATTCTGGGTGCTTTACCTGAATAATGCCAACCGGGTACAAAACAGCTTCCAGTTGAGCAAGGGCGGGCTCACTGGGACACTGGTAGACGTCAGGCTGATCCTTAAAAAGGCGCTGGAACTTGGGGCAGTTGGTTTGATCCTGGCCCATAACCATCCTTCAGGGAACCTCCGGCCGAGCAAAGCTGACCTGCAGATAACCCGGAAAACGAAAAAGGCGGCAGCCCTCATGGATATCAGACTGCTGGATCATTTGATTGTACATGGCTCAGAATATTATAGTTTTGCGGATGGACAACAGTTATAACCCCAGGCCGGAGTGCTTCTGATCTATACCCATAAAATCACACCGAGGTTCACCTACATCACCCGTCAGGTGTTTACACGAATCCTCGGTATTGAGATTAGCAGCACCACCCGGGTGGAGGATTTTATAAAACATAAAGGCCCCAAGATCACCTACACCCGTCAGCCCCTTCAGAATGAATTTTTCATCCGAAGCCATGACTTGCTGTTTGAGCAGGGGATTGAGGATACCGAAATTCAAATGGAATCCTGGGATGACCTTCCCTGTTTTTTCAGGACGGGGGAGCGGAGCAACCTTCCATTCGATATCCTGGCTGCTTCATTTTACCTCCTGAGCCGGTATGAAGAGTATTTGCCCCATGTAAAGGACCTGCACGGCCGCTTCCCCCCCCGGGAAAGCCTCGCCTTCCGGCATGACTTTCTTAGGAAGCCCCTGGTGGATATGTGGGCGTATAAATTTCTGGAGGTATTGCAGGAGCGCTTCCCTCAGATCGAGGTAGCCGGCCCATCCTACCGTTTTAATCCCATTGTGGATGTCACAACTTCCCACTGTTATGCGCACCGGGGGTTTTTCCGAGGGATGGCGGGGTTTATGCTGGATTTGTCCCGGTTCCGGCTAAAACGGATCTGGGAACGTATCCGGGTGTGGTTCCGACCGGCTTCCGACCCCTACAACAATTATGAACATCTGATTGCCCTGGACCAAAAGTATAGGCTGCGGACCATGTTTTTCTTCCAGTTTGCCGAGTATTCCACCTACGACAAGAATGTGTCCCCTTACAACAATTCCTTCAGGTACCTGATCAAATCCGTGGCTGATTATTGCATTGTTTCCCTGGCGGTCTCCTATACGGCTTCGGAGAACCTGGCGGTCCTGAAGGAGGAAAAAAAGCGGTTGTCTGAGGTGCTGCACAGGCCTGTGAAGTATTCCCGGATCCGATATAACCGGGTGGATATCCCGCATACCTTCCGCGGTCTGATGGAAGCTGAGTTCACTCAGGACTTTTCCCTTGGCTATACCCACGAAATCGGGTTCAGGGCGAGTACATGCACGCCCTTTTTCTTCTATGATATTACCCTGGAGAGCCAGCAACCGATAAAGGTTTGCCCCTTTACCTTCCATGACTACGCCTTGCTGAAATACAGTACGAAGGAT
>SBFL01000029.1 GCA_006227965.1 Bacteroidota bacterium
CGGGAGGTGCTGTTCCTGAGGGAAACCAATGAGCACATTGCAGTTTGGGAGGGGGAAAAGCTGACCAAAGAACGGGCCTTCTCAATTTCCGGAATCAAAACGGTTTACTGGCTCAAGGACTTTGAAAAAGTGTTTTTCGATCTGATGACCGAGGCCAGCACCATTTACTTCAACACCAACGAACACTACCGGCAGGCTGTTGAAACAGAGACCCGTGAGGCCCGCTTTATCAGGACCTGTAAGGAAAAATATCCGGGACATCAGGTGGCCAAAAGCAATCCGATACTCCAGGAAATTAGAGGGGTCAAGGAGGTAGAGGAAATCGATCTAATGCAAAAGGCCTGCGGGATAACCGAAAAAGGATTCAGACGCGTCCTGGGCTTTGTGCGCCCCGGGGTTTGGGAATATGAAATTGAAGCAGAATACCTGCATGAGTTCATTCGGAACCGTTCCCGGGGATTTGCCTATACGCCCATAATAGCCTCTGGGAACAATGCCAACGTGCTGCATTATGTCGAGAACAACCGGCAGTGCCTGGAGGGGGATCTTATACTGATGGATGTAGGGGCCGAATATGCCAATTACTCCAGTGACATGACCCGGACCATCCCCGTGAGCGGCCGTTTTTCGAAGCGGCAGAAAGAGGTATACCAGGCTGTTTTAAGGGTAAAACAGGAAGCCACAAAAATGCTGGTCCCCGGAACCATCTGGGCGGAGTACCACAAGGAAGTTGGCAAAATAATGACTTCAGAATTGCTGGGATTGGGGCTTTTGGACAAGTCAGATGTACAAAATGAAGATCCGGACTGGCCGGCATACAAGAAATACTTCATGCACGGGACCAGCCACCACATAGGTTTGGACACACATGATTACGGGGCTCTGAAGACTCCCATGAAGCCGAATATGGTCTTTACCGTAGAGCCTGGAATTTACATTCCGGACGAAGGTTTTGGAATCCGACTGGAGGACGACGTGGTTTTACAGGAGACAGGAGGGCCGGTCAATCTGATGGAAAATATCCCCATTGAATGGGAGGAGATAGAGGCCTTGATGAATTTATAAGATAGTCGGCAGCTGACAGTAGCAACTGGCACTGAGGCTTTATTCTAGGTTCGGACTTAAGAAGCTTGGTAAAAAATGACTGTCAACCGCGACTGTTGACTGCGCACTAAAAAGCCTGGCAATTCTGCCAGGCTTTTTTAAAGTCATTCCTCCACAAACAGGTAGTTCAGGTTAAGCTCATTAAAGGCCTTGTTGAAAGCGGTGATCTCCTGATCCACCATTTTGTCAAAAGCGCTTAACTGTTCATTGATCTTCAGGGTAAGTTCATTTTTGACCGCAATATCCTGTACCGTCGGGGGAAAATCATTCAGGCCGACAAGGCTGTTGAGGTGTGCCAGCTTGTTGGTCAGCCTGATGGGAAAGTTCAGCGGGTCCTGATTGCTGCGGTTCTTGGTCTGATAGAGGGCCTTTTCGATTTCTCCGAAGCCCTCCTTCATTTTTTTCGCCCGTTCCACAAGCTCCTTGGTGCGATTATCCTTCCCGTACTGGGATACAAATGCATCCAGTTGCTCGTTTACCCTGCGGATCTTTTTTATAGACTTGTGAGCCCGGTCCACCGTATTGTTGACATCCGTGATAAAATCGTGTTGTTTTTGCATGTCTTCCACGGTAACTTCTGCCCGCGGATCAGGCAGTATATTGAATGTCTGTGACTGGATTTCCCCCATGGCATTCAGGTGGACCCTGTAAGATCCCGGAACGGCTTTTGGGCCATTTAGGCTGGCCGACCACAAAATCATTCCCGTTAACCTCTCAGCCCCTTTGCCCCGGGTGTTCCATGAATGGGTATTTCCTCCCTTTTTCACTTCCAGCTTCTCATCCGGTTCATTGGAATAGGTGCTGTAAGTTGCCAGGGTATCACCTGCCATGGTAGTATAGGTAAGCGCAACACTGTCCTTTTTTGTGAAATCCTTCAGGTAGAAATGCGTAACGACTCCGCCAGGATGGTTTTGTCCTTCCGTTTTGGAGGCGGTACCCCGTGCAGCTCCTTTGGTGCGGTACGAATCCTTTGGTTTAAATAGAATGGCAGCAGCATCCTTATCTGACTGCTCCAGTTGATGCAGTACGGAGAGGTCGTCCAGAATCCAGAGGCTCCGCCCCTGAGTGGCAACAATCAGGTTGTTGCCCTTAAGGGCCACGTCTGTAATGGGCACTATCGGCAGGTTTAACTGGAAGGGTTTCCAGCTGAGGCCGTCGTCAAAAGAAATATACATCCCTGTTTCGGTTCCTGCATACAGAAGCCCTTTCCGGTTGGGATCTTCCCTTAACACCCGGGTGAAGTGCTCCGAATCAATGCCATTTGTGATTTTTTGCCAGGATTTTCCATAATCCGTGGTCTTGTACAGATAGGGGTTGAAATCTCCCATTTTGTAGCGGGTCGCTGCCACATAACAGGTTCCTTCGTCAAAAGCGGAGGGTTCGATGCTGTTCACCATACTCCATTCCGGCATGTCAGGAGGGGTGACATCCTCCCAATTCGCTCCTCCGTTGCGCGTCAGATGGATTAGTCCATCGTCGGATCCGACCCACAACAGCCCCTCTGTTAAAGGACTTTCATTAGCCGCGAAGATGGTGCAGTAGTATTCCACCCCAGTATTGTCCTGGGTAATGGGCCCCCCGCTGGACACGAGTTTGTCCGGGTCGTTCCGGGTCAGGTCCCCGCTTAGCAACTTCCAGCTTTGTCCTTCATCTGTGCTCATGTGGACATGGTTGGAAAAGGTATAGAGCTTGTTTGGGTCATGCCTGCTGAAAATGATGGGAAAATTCCACTGGAATCGGTACTTCATCCCTTCTGCCCCATATCCCATAGGATTGTCAGGCCAGACATTTATGGCTCTTTCAGTTCCTGCATCATGGTTGACACGTGTAAGGTACCCACCGTAACTACCTCCGTAAACAATGTCATTGTTTTGCGGATCCACGGCGATATGGGCGCTTTCACCACCGGCTGTTTCCTCCCAGTCATCCTCCGATATGCCCCGGCCATCCGAGCGGTGCCGGATGCGAATCGTAGAATTGTCCTGCTGGGCGGCATAGATTCGGTAGGGAAAAGCATTGTCCGTGGTTACCCTGTAGAACTGCGCGGTAGGCTGGTTGTAGTAAGTACTCCAGGTGATTCCCCCGTCATAAGAAACCTGTGCCCCACCGTCATCCCCGATGATCATCCGGGCTGGGTCTTCAGGTGCAATCCATAAATCGTGGTGGTCCCCGTGGGGGGCATTAAAGGTGTTGAACGTTTTTCCCCCGTCGGTGGATTTGTGATAGCGTACATTCATCACATAGACCACATCCTCATCATGCGTGTCAGCATAAACCCGGGTATAATACCAGGCGCGCTGACGCAGTTTTCGTTCGCTGTTAACCTCGTTCCAGGTATTACCGCCGTCTTCTGACCGGTAAAGGCCTCCCTTGTCTTTGTGCTCCACGATGGTCCACACCCGCTGTGAATTAACTGGGGAAACAGTAACTCCCATAATCCCCAAAGTCCCTTCCGGGAAGCCTTCATTTTTGGAAATTTCCTTCCAGCTTTCCCCACTGTCGGTGGATTTCCAAAGGGCGGATCCATCACCTCCGCTGCTCAGGGAATAGGGGGTTCTTTGTACCCTCCAGGTACTGGCGTAGAGGATGCGAGGGTTGTTGGGATCGAAAGTCAGATCTACGGCCCCTGCATGCTCGTTGGTAAACAACACCTTCCGCCAGGTGGTTCCTCCATCGGTGGTTTTATAGATCCCCCTTTCTTGCGTGGGTTTATAAATGTTCCCCAGGACGGCTGCAAATACGACATCCGGATTATCCGGGTGTACCCGAAGCCTTGGAATATGACGGCTTTTTTCCAGGCCGGCCTGTTCCCAGGTTTTTCCGGCGTCCACACTTTTCCAGACCCCATAGCCTGAGGAGACATTCCCCCTGACCGTTTTTTCACCCCCGCCAACAAAGATGACGTTAGGATCGCTTTGTGCCACTTCGACGGCCCCGATACTGCCCCCAAAAAATCCGTCAGAAATATTTTCCCAGGTCCTGCCCCCGTCAGTCGTGCGCCAGACCCCACCTCCGGTGGCCCCGAAGTAAAAGAGGTTTGGTTTGCCGGGAACTCCCGTTACCGCAGC
>SBFL01000065.1 GCA_006227965.1 Bacteroidota bacterium
CGGTAAAAAAGCAATGTTCGGGAACAATGTCTCCTTTTCCATCAACAAGACCCGGAGGCGTTTTGATGTAAATCTGACCAAAAAGAGGTTTTACATCCCGGAGGAGGATCGCTGGATTACCCTGCGCGTATCCACTCGTGCTTTGAAGGCGATCAACAAAAATGGTATTTCTGCAGTTTTGAAGGAAGCCAGAGAAAAAGGGATTCTCAACAAGTAACCTGCTAAAGCGACAGCACCATGGCAAAGAAAGGAAACAGAGTACAGGTGATCATGGAGTGCACGGAGCACAAGGAGTCCGGAATGCCCGGAACTTCCCGTTACATCACCACCAAGAACAAGAAGAATTCCCCTGACCGGATGGAGTTGAAAAAATACAATCCCATCCTGAAACGAATGACCGTACATAAAGAGATAAAATAAGAGATCATGGCAAAGAAAACGGTTGCAACCCTTCAATCCAGCTCAAAGCGATTGACCAAGGCTATAAAAATGGTAAAATCTTCTAAAACAGGGGCTTATACCTTTGTTGAGTCGGTTATGCCCCCTGAAATGGTAAACGACTGGCTGTCCAAAAAATAGACTGGCCCATACAGAAATAAAAGCCGCTTTCCCCGGGGAGGCGGCTTTTTTATTTTCCATTAGGACCGGTGGGGATGCCTGGGAATCCCAATCGGCTTAATATGCTATATTTGCGCTATTACCCTATTCCCTATGAGTCTGTTCAAGAAGTTATTTTCTTCCGAAAAAAAAGAAACCCTGGACAAGGGGCTTGAAAAGTCAAAGACCAGCTTTTTCACAAAGCTCAGCAAGGCCGTTGTGGGCAAATCCCGTGTGGATGATCAGGTACTGGATGATCTGGAGGAAATACTGGTCACTTCGGATGTGGGAGTGGATACTACCCTGAAGATCATCGAGCGGATCGAGGCCCGTGTATCCACGGACAAATATGTGGGGACAGACGAACTGGACCAGATCCTGAGGGAGGAAATTGCAGGCCTGCTTGCGGAGACCCATTCTGGGAATGCTACCGATTTTACGATACCTGAAACCCCGGGCCCTTATGTGATTATGGTGGTGGGGGTCAATGGTGTTGGCAAAACCACTACAATAGGGAAACTGGCCTATCAGTTCCACAGGCAGGGCAGGAAGGTCGTGTTGGGAGCAGCTGACACCTTTCGGGCTGCCGCCATCGATCAACTTCAGATCTGGGCAGACCGGGTGGGCGTCCCCCTTGTAAAACAAAAAATGGGCAGCGATCCGGCTTCTGTCGCCTACGACACCCTTGGTTCCGCCCTGGGACAGGAAGCAGACGTGGTCCTGATCGATACAGCGGGCAGGCTCCACAACAAGGTAAACCTGATGAATGAACTGAGCAAGGTGAAAAGGGTCATGCAAAAGGTGATCCCGGACGCTCCTCACGAGGTATTGCTTGTTCTGGACGGGTCCACCGGGCAGAACGCCTTCGAGCAGGCAAGGCAATTTACCAAGGCCACTGAGGTTACTTCTCTGGCTGTTACAAAACTCGACGGCACCGCCAAGGGTGGTGTGGTTATCGGTATTTCGGACCAGTTCCGCATCCCCGTGAAATACATTGGTGTTGGGGAGGGGATCGAGGACCTGCAGGTCTTCAATAAGTTTGAGTTTGTAGACTCTTTCTTCAGCCAGGCTCACTGAGGCCCTTTGCCGGTCTGCGGATCAACTGAAGCCAAAACCCGGGCAAGCTGCAATATCTTTATGCGGCTCTTGAATCTGCCGGGAATACAGGTTATTTTTACAGGGGAGGCCGATCCCTTTAAAAGGTCCCCGGTGGGGGCGAATGCCAACCTTGAATTCAAAAAACCATATACCATGATCCGAAATCCAAGAGTGCTGTATCGAATTTTTCACATTCGGCTGTTCCTGTGCCTTACGGCCGTTTTTTTTATGGGGTCCTGCAAACAATTCAGTTCGCAGACCCCTTCGGAAGCCGAAGCCCCTGCAGCGGTGGAGGACTTACCACCTGCAGCCACAGTTGCCCAGCCTCCGGAGGTTTCCGGGGCCCTGTGGACCCCCTACGATGATGCCGGGGAGGTAGCCGCCAATGCCGAGCATCCGATCCCCCGCATGCGCTATAAACTCATTCAATCCCGGGTGCTGGATAAAAATGATGTTTTTGAGCCGCTCCATGAGGAAGTGCAGAAAATGACCGAAGCAGAATACACCCGCCTAAAACCGATGATCCTGGAACACCCCATCCCTGTAGTGCAGGAGCACATCCGGGACGGGAAGTTCAGTTATGAGGATCTGTGCCGCTTCTTTCTCTACCGGATCTATAAATACGAACTGGACAACAGCACCACACTCAATACTATTATTGCCCTAAATCCGCAGCTTATGCAGCAGGCAAGGGAGCGGGATGCTGCCCTTCAGGCAGAGCCGGACGCCAACCGTCACCCCATTTTCGGCATGCCCGTGCTGCTGAAAGACAATATCAACACAGAGGAGATGCCGACTACGGCAGGGGCGATTGCCCTTATGGGAAACCGCACGGCAGATGCCTTTATAGTGGAACGGCTTAAGGAAAAGGGTGCCCTTATCATGGGGAAGGTCAACCTGAGTGAATGGGCCTATTATTTTTGCCAGGGCTGCCCGGTAGGCTACAGTGCCGTTGGAGGTCAAACCCTTAATCCGTACGGACGCCGTGTCTTCGAGACCGGGGGGTCAAGTTCGGGCAGTGGTACTGCCATGGCAGCGGGGTATGCCATAGCTGCGGTGGGAACGGAAACCTCGGGTTCCATTTTATCCCCTTCAAGCCAAAACTCCATAGTTGGACTGAAACCCACGGTGGGCCTGCTGAGCCGGACCGGAATCGTCCCGATCTCCGGAAACCTCGATACACCTGGTCCCATGACACGAAATGTAACGGACACGGGCATCCTTCTGGATGCCATGATGGGTTATGATATGACTGACTGGCAGGCCTTCAAGGTCAGCTGGGAGGAGGACTGGTACCTTCCGGACGGGTCCGGTCTGAGAGGCAAGCGCCTTGGGATGTTCAAATCCCTGCTGGAAACGGACACTCTTTACCGGGCCACGGCTGAACGGCTGAGGAAAGCCGGGGCGGTAGTAGTGGAATTTGCCCCTCCACAAGTGGAACTGGAAGGTTTCTATACCCTTCTCAATATCGATATGAAGGAGGATCTGCCATACTACCTCAGTTCACAGATTCAGGATACCCTTGCTGTACAGGTGCGCTCCGTCGCGGATGTGGTTGCCTTCAACAGGCAGGATTCCCTCCTCCGGGCCCCTTATGGTCAGGGCATTTTCGAAAGAATCCTGTCCGATACCACCAGTGCGGAGACCCATGCAGAGGTCCGCAGTGCTCTCAGAAAAGCCGGGCGTACATACTTCGAAGCACCCTGGGAGGAACACCAGCTGGATGCCATACTGTCCGTAAATAACCGCCACGCGGGCTTCGCTGCCGTCGCGAAATTTCCCGCCCTAACGGTTCCCATGGGCTATCGGGATAGTGGCGAACCGGTTGGGCTTACCTTTATTATGCGTCCTTTCCAGATACCTGAATTGCTTCGTATGAGCGGGGCCTTCGAAAAACTGGGGCCGTTCCGTCATTCGCCGGAAGGATATATCGAATAAAGACCGGGCTTCCCGGCGCTTTGGTTGGGAAGAATTCCGAAAGGCGGCGGGCATTCCCCGGGGTTGTCGTATTTTTGCGCATCATTTTTGGCATATGCGGACGAAATCACCAAACAAAAACAGCATCAATGTGATCACCCTTGGCTGCTCGAAGAACCTCTATGATTCAGAGGTGCTCATGGGTCAGTTGCGCGCCAATGACAGGCAGGTTGTACATGAGGGAAGCGGGAATATCGTAGTGATCAATACCTGCGGTTTTATTGCCAATGCCAAGGAAGAGAGCGTAAACACCATCCTGGAACAGGTAAGGGAAAAGGAGGCCGGCCGTATCGACAAGGTATTTGTGACCGGATGTCTCAGTGAACGCTACAAACCGGATCTGGAGCAGGAAATACCCAATGTGGATGCCTATTTTGGCACCCACGACCTGCCAAGGCTTCTCAAGGCACTCGGGGCGGATTACAAACACGAACTGGTTGGGGAACGCCTTACAACCACCCCGGCCAACTATGCCTACCTGAAAATAGCAGAAGG
>SBFL01000413.1 GCA_006227965.1 Bacteroidota bacterium
ACCATGTTCCCGGTAATGGGCCTCGCTGGCATCCAGCAACCCGTCAATCCAGGGCAGGAGTTTTTTAGCACAGTGGTCCGTGTGCAGGATGACCGTGGCCCCATAGGCTTCTGCCAGCTGGTGTACGTGCCTGGCTCCGGCTATGGCTCCCAGGATTGCGGCCTTCTGCCCTTCGTTGGAAAGGCCCTTTCCGGCATTGAATTGAGCCCCTCCATTGGAAAACTGGATGATTACGGGTGCCTTTAGTGCGGCAGCCGTTTCCATGACAGCATTGATGCTATCTGAACCGATCACATTGACTGCCGGAAGTGCAAACCCGTGATTTTTGGCGTATTTGAAGATTTCCTGTACTTCATCCCCGGTGGCTACGCCGGGTTTGATTGAATGGCCCATAGGTTAGGTCTTTGTGAGTTGATATTACGATGGAGCAAAAGTAATAAATTATCTATCTTAAAAAGGATAATTGATCCCAATCTGCAGGACGGCATTGGCGAAGTTGTAATCCCTGAACCATCTTTTGGAGGGGATTTCTGCAGGGTTATAGGTCTTGAATCCCACATCTGCACGGAAGACAAAAAAGGAAAAGTCATACCTGAGCCCAAAGCCGCTTCCAAGGGCAATGTCCTTCAGGCTTCCAAATCCTGTAAAGGTGGCGGCAGGGTCGGTTTCCCGATCCCAGACATTCCATATATTTCCCAGGTCTGCGAAGAAGGCACCCCTGAAATCCCCGAAAATCGGAAAGCGGTATTCCAGGTTGAATGCCAGTTTGAAGTTTGCCTCGTTGAAGTCGTTCGGGTTATCTGTGCTTCCGGGTCCCAGGGAATAGGGGAACCAGGCCCGGTTGTCATTGGAACCTCCTGCAAAATAACTCCGCAGGAACGGGATGTTGTCGGAGTTGCCGTAGGGCACGGCTATACCGACGAAGGAGCGGAAGGCGAGAACATCAGTAGCGGTCAATTCCCAGTGTTTAATGTATTCAACCTCGGTCTTTATGTACTGGGAATAGGGAACCCCGAAGACGAGCCCCTGTCCATTACTGTTCTCGTCAAACGGGATGAGCTTTGAAATCCCCGAGAGGAGGTTCCCCGCGCTTTCCAGCTTCAAACGGAACTGATGGAAGCTGTTGTCGTTGAGGTCCGTCTTGTTGTTTTTGGTAAATGTGTAGTTACTGGCGAAAATCAGGTTGTTTTCAGTCAGGCGCTGCCTCCGTTCCTCTACAAGGAATACCTCCGTGTATTCCCGAGAGTCCTCGGGGACCAGGCCTCCGGTAAGGATAGCATCTGTAAAACCGGTGGTCCCGCTGGGAATGGATAGCCTCAGCGGATTGTCGGGGTCCCCTGTGGGTTCATAAAAATCCACCAGATCCGGGTTGTTCTCGAATTGAGGGTCGTCTGCCACGTCATCCAGTCGATCATAGGTACTCTGGTAGACATTGAAGAAGTTTTCGGGGTTCAGGTTTCTTACGTACTGAATGTTGAGCAGTTCCAAAATGTTTTTTGTGGAATTGCTCGGAGACCAGTTGTAGGCCAAAATGGTGTTAAGGGTCTGCTTGTCCAGTCCGATGTTTTTCTGGAAACTCGTACCAACGGAGGTCCGGGTCTGGGGCAGCATGTAATTCGGGATGAGTTTTTGAGTGTTTATGAAGGGAAACATCCAGATCCTCGGGAAGATGAGGTTTATATCGGCTGAGATCTCGCTGAAGAAATCCTCGGGGGATTCATCGCTTAATAGCCCGAAAGAGCCCCTGGCAGAGAGGCTGAGGGTCTCAGACCCCCTGAAAACGTTTCGCTTGATAAGGGCCGCTCCCATCCCTATACCCAGGCGCTGGATGTTGGAATGTGTGATATCCAGGTCCAGGGCCAGGGAGTTTCTCGGACGAGCGGAAAGGTAAATGTTGGTGGTCAGCTGGTCATTTCCTTCCTCAACGAGCTCGATGTTGGGATACCTGAACGTATTCAGGTTGTTGATCTGCCGGTAGGTCCGGATCCGGTCGATATCCCGGTAGATATTCCCTTTTTTAAGGAAAATGGCATCGGCCAGGGCCTTGGGCTTATAGCGGAGCTTGTTCTTGTAGAATACGGTAACCTCCCCGTAGCGGACGGACTGCAGCTCCCCCAGGGTATCGTCAAAGGAATGGTCGGCAAAGATGTTGACCGAATCGATTCGGTGTACGCGGTATGGCCTTTGCTCCTGGACATCTCCCCGGCTCCGCGGATTGTCTATATTCAACTCCACTTCCATCAACTGGTCGTCCCTTCCCGTGAGGGTATCCCGAAGAATATCATAGGTGATAGAGCTCTCCTGGAAGTTCCAGATCCCTGAATTCCTGAAGATATCCGTAAGCCGTTCCCGTTCTGCCGTAAAAAGGGCCAGGTCAAACTGGTCCCCCTCCCGGACCAGGGAGGCGTCCCGGTGAAGCTGGTAAAGCGAATCTATGTGAGGGGAGGTAATCTCCCTGGAAAGGATATCTATCAGGTAAGGCTTCCCAAGGTCAATATCATAACGCACGGCGGCCCGTTGCTTACCGGTGGTATCGACCTGGGTGCTTCCGGTGTTGTTGAAATACCCCTTGGTATTGTAATAGGCCCTAAGGCGCTCAAGGGACTTGAAGGTGCGGCTGCTGTCGACCACCACAGGGGCTTCCCCGGCTTTCTTCAGCCCGTTGCTGAGTCCGGACACAAAAAAGGATTCTCCCAGTCGTTCCACCTGTTTCTCGGAGAGAAGCTTAACCAGCCGGTCGTAACGACCCTCCTTACGGTAGAGCCAGTCCTGATAGGAAGAGTCCGGGTTTACCTTGGCCAGGTTATAGAGGTGAAGTCTCAAGGGGACCCCCAGGACTTTTACATTGGGCTTCTGAGAGACCAGGCTGTTGGCATCGCTGTCTGAGACTTTGGTGCTGTCCGCATAAATACTGTAGTCTGTCAGCAGGAGCTGGTCAGATTCTACCCGTTTGAGCACGTTGCAGGAGAAAAAACTAAGCCCCACAAAGAATAATCCTATTTTAGCGGGTAGGTTTAAAACATGCCGACGGGCCTTCATAAGAGCCAAAATTAAACTATTTGGATGGTTGCTAAAAGGGAATTAAAATTTATAAAAAGTCTGCATCAAAAAAAGTACCGGTCCCGCCACGGCCTCTTTCTGGCGGAAGGGGTAAAGCTAGTGGGGGAACTCCTCCGCTCAGGATGGGAACCCAGGCAGCTCTTCACCACCGAACCCGTGGATGGAATTGAAGGTGCCCTGCACATATCTGAACAGGACCTCACTAAGGTAAGTGCCCTGGTGCAGCCTAATAAAGTGTTGGGCATCTTCGGGATACCGCGGCCGGTCTCGCCCGTATTCGAGGGGTGGCTTCTTGCCCTGGACGGGGTACGGGACCCCGGAAACCTGGGGACAATCATCCGGCTCTGTGACTGGTTCGGGATTCGGGATCTGCTGTGTTCACCGGATACGGTGGATTGTTACAATCCCAAAGTACTGATGGCCACCATGGGATCTGTGGCCAGGGTTCGGGTGCATTACATGCCGCTGGAGCAGACCCTGGCCGGTAGTGGCCTGCCGGTGTTCGGAGCGAGCATGGAAGGGGAGCCTCTTGGTTCTTTCCGGATGCCGGGGGAGGGGATCCTGGTCATGGGCAGTGAATCCCATGGCATTTCACAAGGCGTCGCCCGGCTGCTTCAGAATACCCTGGGAATTTCCCCCTTTGGCAAAGAGGAAGCCGAAAGCCTCAATGTGGCTGCTGCGGCTGCTATTTTCCTCTATGAGATAAGACGAAGGCCAGCAGGGCCTACTCAAATGTAAAGTTCACAAAGACCCCCCTGGTTTTCAAGGACTCTATATTGCCGGTCCACGGACTGTTGGGGTTGGTATCCGGCACCAGTTCATCCGTGATGGCAAATACGCCCCGGATGGAAGGTGAGAATTTGAAGTATTCCAGGTAGAAATCCACCCCGAAGCCCAGTTCGTAGTTAAAAACCTGTCTTTTCATCCGGAAGGTACCGCTGCTGTTGTCATCCAGGGAATCCTCATTGCTGCCCAGGTTCAGGGCCATTCCGGCACCTCCGATGACAAAGGGTTTCCAGTTGCCCAGCCTGCGGGCACTTACCTTCAGCAGGAGTGGAAAACTGATATAGGTGGACCGCACTTCACGGATGGCAGCATTTTCAGAGGTAAAACCGGGGAAACCCAGTTCCCGGAGCGTGTAAAACAGGCCGGGTTCAAACCTCAGGTCAAGAAATTCGTTAATTCGCATTTCTCCGATAAGCCCAACACTGAATCCCAGGGATTTACTCACCAGCACGTCGGGAAGGTCGTTTTTGTATTCGAACTTGAAGTCGTACTGGTTAAACCCCAGAAAATACCCCCAGTTCAGGAACTTTTTGTCTTCATTCTGCAGGTTGAGAATGGGCTTTTCGTTGAATTGAGCCATTACCGGCTGACCCAGGGAAAGGGCAAGAAGAAGCAACCAGATCTGTCTCATCATTTCATCGCGGTATAAATGGTAGCGACCCCAAGGGTCTGTGGCTCGTGTTTCATACCTATAAACCCGATTTTTCCCAAAATATTGTTGAATTGCTCCCCGTGAGGAAAGGCTGCGGCCGATTCCGACAGGTAGGCATAGGCTTTTTCCTCCTTCGAAAACAATTTACCGATCAGTGGCAGCACATGCCGCCCATACAGGTGATACCCCCACCGGATGAACTGGTTTTCGGGAACGGAGGTTTCCAGGATGGCCAGCACGCCCCCCGGTTTCAGTACCCGGTAGATCTCTGACAGTCCTTTTTCCAGGTTTTCAAAGTTCCTAACTCCGAAGGCTACCGTCGCTGCGTCAAAGCATGCATCTGGGAAGGCGAGTGCCTCACTGTCTCCCAGGACCATTTGTACCTTATCCTGAAGTTCCAGTTTTACGACCTTTTTTTTTCCGACCTCCAGCATTCCGGGGGAGAGGTCCAGACCCACGATCTTTCGTGCAGGGGTATGGGCAAAGGCCAGGGCGAGGTCACCGGTCCCTGTGGCGATATCCAGGATGGATTCAGGATTGCTGTCGCTCACCCGCCGTATCAATCGTTTCCTCCAGCGGATATCCGAGCCAAAGGTGATCAGCCGGTTCAGCCCGTCGTAATTCCCGGAAATTGCATCGAACATCCGGCGTACCTGCTCCTTTTTATTCAGATCAGAATCTTTGTATGGCAGGATTTCTTTGCCCATGGCATCGTTCTTAGGGCGCAAAGATAAGGACTCGCCATGATCCGCCCCACGCCTTTCCCCCTCTTTTGTTCTTTTGACCGCCCCGGAATACACGGGGAAATAGAAAAATCCGTAATTTTGTCCCACGGTCCGTTGTAGCGGGCTGCCACCGGGCCACGACCGCAGAACTTCATTTGGCTACGGCCTGTATTTGCCCGAATCAATGCTATACTGAATGAAAATTATCATCGCCGGGGCAGGAGAGGTAGGCTTTCATCTTGCAAAATTACTTTCTTACGAATCTCAGGACATCACCCTGATCGACAGCGACAAGGAGAGTCTTTCCTACGCCGAGAGCCATTTGGATATCCGGGTGCTCAAGGGGGATGCCACCAGCATTTCCATTTTGAACGATGCCCAGGTGAGCCAGTCTGATCTGGTCATAGGTGTCACTTCTTCGGAGACCACCAACATCACCCTTTGCCTGCTCGCCAAGCAGCTGGGTTCCAAAAAGACCATAGCCCGTATTTCCAATACGGAATTCCTCGATTACAAGGAGCTGATTAAATTTTCAGAAATGGGGATAGATGAACTGATTTCACCCGAAGAACTTGCTGCCACGGAAATAAAGCTGCTTTTGAGCCAGTCTGCGTTCAACGATACGTATGAATTTGAGGAAGGGCGCCTGATCATGGTGGGGGTTTCGCTTCCGTCCGGGGCTCCTTTCGTGGGCAAAACGGTACAGGAGGCCGCGCAGATCTTTCCTGAACTCCATTTCATGCCCATTGCCCTACAGCGGAGGGGAACCCAGTTTACCCTGATTCCCAGGGGCAATACTCAGTTCAGGGAAGAAGACCAGGTATATTTCATCACGGACCGCAAGGGGGTGGACGAACTCTATAAGCTTACAGGTAAGAAAAAAGAAGAAATCCGCAACGTGATGATCCTGGGAGGCAGCAAGGTGGGAACCAAGGCAGCCCGGGACCTTTGCGAGCAGCGTTTTAACGTGAAGATCATCGAAAAGGACAAGAATAAAGCCTTTGAGGTTGCTGACATGCTCCCCAACGCCCTGGTCATAAACGGGGATTGCCGCAATGTTGAGTTGCTGGAGGAGGAGAGTTTGGAATCCATGGATGCCTTTATTGCGGTGACAGGGAATTCGGAGACCAATATCATGTCCTGCCTGGTCGCCAAGTCGAAGCATATCAAGAAAACGATCGCCCTGGTTGAAAACATGGATTATTTCCAGATATCACATTCCATAGGCGTGGATACGCTGATCAACAAGAAACTGCTTGCAGCCAACAACATTTTCCGCTATGTCCGCAAAGGGGAAGTGGTGGCCCTGACCCGCCTCAACAACCTGAATGCCGAAATCCTGGAGTTCGTTGTCAAGTCTTCTTCTGAAGTAAACGGGGAGCTGATCCGGGAGCTGGATTTTCCCAGGGAGGCCAGTATCGGGGGGGTGATCCGGCAGGGAAAGGGATTGATTGCCCTTGGGGATTTCAGGATACAGGAGGGCGACCGCGTTGTGGTATGCTGTCTCCCGAGTGCGATCCCGCGTATCGAAAAGCTATTCCTCTAAGATGGCCTTGAACTCCAGAATCATTATTCACCTGATGGGCGTGCTGCTGCTGTTCAACGGTGGCTTTATGCTCCTGGCAGCCCTGGTAAGCGGGCTCTATGGGGACGGGGCCACTTTCGGTATCAGTCTGGGGGCCATTACCACCCTTTTCGTGGGAACCCTGGCCATGTTCTTTACAAGAGGGCATAAAAAAGAGGTGAAGCGCAAAGAAGGGTATATCATTGTGGCCTTCGGCTGGATCATTATGTCTGCCTCAGGGGTTCTTCCCTATATCCTTTCCGGGGCCATCCCGAGCCTTACCAATGCCTTTTTTGAAACCATGTCGGGATATACGACCACCGGGGCTTCCATTCTGGAAGACATCGAATCCCTTCCGGAGGGCATCCTTTTCTGGAGGAGCCTCACACACTGGATCGGGGGGATGGGGATCATCGTTCTGGCCATTGCCATCCTGCCCCTGCTCGGGATCGGGGGCATGCAGTTGTTTGCGGCCGAGGCACCCGGGCCGGGAGGGGACAAGCTCCACCCCAGAATCACCGATACGGCCAAACGGCTCTGGTTCATCTACCTGGGTTATACCCTGGCCGAAACCCTGTTGCTCAGGCTTGCAGGGATGTCCCTTTTTGACGCAATAAACCATGCCCTGTCCACCCTTTCGACCGGAGGGTTTTCAACCAAGAACGCCAGTATTGCGCACTGGAACGACCAGCCCCTTATTCAGTACATCATCATACTGTTTATGTTTTTGGCGGGCACCAATTTTGTACTTAGTTATTTTGCGTTCAAGGGGAAAGTGCAGAAGGTCCTGAGGGACGAAGAATTTCGTAATTACGCCCTTTTCCTGGGTATTTTTGCCGTCCTGGTCACCCTGGTGGTTTATTTTACGGCAGAAGTCCCGCAATCGGACTATCATCCCATGGTTTTCGGACCCCTGGAAAGCGCTTTCCGCCATGGCCTCTTCCAGGTGATGGCCGTTATTACCACCACCGGTTTCGTCACCTCGGACTTCACAGGTTGGACACCCTTTCTGACGGTATTTTTCTTTGGGTTGATGTTTGCCGGGGGTTCAGCCGGCTCCACCGCTGGCGGGATCAAGGTGATGCGGCATATCCTGATTATCAAAAACGGGTTGCTCGAATTCAAGCGGACCCTGCACCCCAGTGCCATTATTCCCGTGCGCTTTAGCGGAAAGACGGTCTCAGAACACATCGTCTACAACATCATCGCCTTCTTTGTGCTCTATATGTTGTTGTTTATCATCGGATCAATGGTGCTCGGGCTACTGGGCCTGGATTTTTTATCGGCCATTGGGGGGGCCGCTTCTTCTCTGGGGAATGTGGGGCCTGCCTTCGGGTCACTGAGTCCGCTAAATAACTTCAACGGGCTTCCGGCCGCAGGAAAATGGTGGTGCACTTTCCTGATGCTTGCGGGCAGACTGGAACTCTTCACAGTACTGATTCTGCTGACCCCTTACTTCTGGAAGCGGACCTAAGCCGGTAGTGAGATGGTTTAAAGAGCCTCCCCGATGCGGCGTATGGCTTCACGGATATCCTTCTCGGAAGCTGCGTAGGAGATGCGAATACAGTTCGGGCTTCCGAAGGCCTCTCCCGTCACGGTGGCTACCCGGGCTTCTTCCAGCAGGTACATAGCGAAATCAGAGGCATTTTCAATGTTCCTTCCTTTGAGGGTCCTGCCGAAGAAATGGGAGACGTCTGGAAAGACGTAAAACGCCCCTTCAGGCACGTTGAGCTTGAACCCTTCAATTTCACCCAACAACCCGAGGATAAGGTCCCTGCGTTGGTGGAACGTATCGATCATGTAGCGGATACGGTCCACGGGTGCCTGCAGGGCTGCGATGGTAGCCCGTTGGCCAATAGCATTGGCCCCGCTTGTGATCTGCCCCTGAAACTTTGTACAGGCTTTTGCGATCCATGCAGGGGCCCCGATATACCCGATCCGCCATCCGGTCATTGCGAAGGCTTTGGAAACCCCATTTACGGTAACCGTCCTGTCATACATCCCCGGGATCCCCGCCATGCTGGTATGGGTACTACGGAAGTTGATGTGCTCGTAAATCTCGTCAGAGACCACCAGGACACGGGGGTACTCTTTAAGTACGCTCGCCAGTGCTTCCAGTTCTTCCCGGCTGTATACCGATCCGCTTGGATTGCAGGGGGAACTGTACCAGATCATCTTTGTTTTAGGGGTGATCGCCGCCCGTAACTGGTCCGGGGTAATCTTGAAGTCTGATTCAATGCCGGTGGGCACCTCCACAGGCACCCCTTCAGCCAGTTTTACAATATCCCGGTAACTGACCCAGTACGGAGCGGGGAGGATTACCTCATCCCCCGGGTTGAGCAGGACCATGGCCACATTGGCAAGGGATTGCTTTGCACCTGTGGAAACCACGATTTGATCCTCGGAATAGTCCAGGGCATTGTCCCGTTTGAATTTTTTGGAGATGGCTGTTTTCAGGTCGCCATAGCCGTCTACGGGGGAATAACTGCTGTAGTTATCATCTATGGCTTTTTTTGCCGCATCCTTTATGAAATCAGGGATATTGAAATCCGGTTCCCCAAGGCTGAGCCCGATAATATCCTTTCCTTCCTTCCTAAGTTCCCGGGCTTTTGCCGCCATTGCCAGGGTGGCCGAAGTTGACATGTTCCTGATGCGGTCCGACAGAAAATCATTCATAAAGAAGCACGTTATTGCATCTGAAGACTGGGTTTTTTCCCCAGTTCCTTCAGGTGACGGAAATGTGAGATAACTGCCTGCCGGGTGGTTTCATATTCGTAATAGGGCAAATTGAATTCCCGGGCAGTCTGCTTTACGATCTTGGCGATTTTGCCATAATGCACATGGCTTATATGAGGGAAGATATGGTGTTCAACCTGATGATTCAGCCCGCCCGTAAACCAGTTGACCAGTTTGTTCCGCGTGCCGAAATTAACAGTGGTGGACAACTGGTGAATGGCCCAGGTGTTTTTCATGCTGCCATCTTCTTCCGGCAACGGCGTTTCGGCATGGTCTACCACATGGGCCAGCTGAAATACCACACTCAGGATGAGCCCTGCTACGTAGTGCATGATGAAAAATCCGAGCAGCACCTTCCACCAGGCTATATTTAGGACCAGCATGGGAATGACCACCCAAACCGTAAGGTAGATAAGCTTGGTGACCACCAGGACGCTCCAGTTGAGCGCTGGGTTCGGAAACTTCCCGTAGGCAAGCTTTTTCCTCGTATAGCGATACATCTGTTTGAAGTCCGATACCAAAGCCCAGTTGAACGTCAGCAGCCCGTATAGAAAAACCGAATAGTAATGCTGAAAACGGTGGAAGCTGTACCAGGGATCATGCTCGGTAAACCGGAGTATTTTTCCGGCATTCAGGTCTTCATCGTGCTCGTGGATATTGGTGTAGGTATGGTGCAGCACGTTGTGCTGTACCTGCCAGTTATAGACGTTTCCGGCGAGGATATAAATACTCCCGCCCATGAGCCTGTTTACCCATTTTCTGGAGGAGAAGGAACCGTGGTTCCCGTCGTGCATCACATTCATCCCCACGCCTGCCATGCCGATTCCCATCAGAATGGTGCCGAGCAGGTTTGCCCAGCCCGGAAGACCCAGAGTAAGGATCAGGAAATACGGGGCCAGCAACATGCTGAACATTACAATGGATTTCAGGTATAGTTTCCAATTTCCTGTTTTTTTGAGTTTGTTCTCCCGGAAATAGTCGTTGACCCGCTTGTTAAGCGTTCTGAAAAACTGGGCCGAGTCGTTTCGGGAAAATCGAATGGGAGAATCTTGCATATATTAGGAATTGTAATCTTAAAGGATTTAGAAGTAAGCGACAGCTGAATATGGTCGTCTACCTCAATACGAAAGTAGTATTTTTGTGATCAAACCACAAAGGTACGCATGGACGCCGAGATTGTTTACAAATATTTTCCCAATTTATCGGACCATCAAAAACAACAGTTCCGGGCGCTTGGCGGCCTCTATGAGGACTGGAACACCCGGATCAACGTCGTATCCCGTAAGGATATTGAGGAGTTGTACCTCCGGCACGTGCTGCACAGCCTGGGAATTGCCCGGGTTCATCACTTCGGGTCCGATCTCGATATACTCGATGTGGGTACCGGGGGAGGTTTTCCGGGAATTCCCCTGGCCATCCTCTTTCCAGAGTCCCGTTTTACCCTCGTGGATGCTATTGGCAAGAAGGTTAAGGTGGTACAGGACGTTATCCGTGGTCTGGAGCTTCAGAATGCCGAGGCCCGGCAGGTCCGCGTTGAGAATATGAAGGAACAATTTGATTTCATCGTCAGCAGGGCTGTGGCTGCCATGCCCACTTTTGTGCACTGGACACGGGGCAGGCTGAAGAAAGCCTCGAGGGATTCCATCCCTAATGGGATCCTGTACCTC
>SBFL01000397.1 GCA_006227965.1 Bacteroidota bacterium
TATGCCGGTGATGCCGCACCCAACGGAGGTGTCATACGTCCGGATATCAAGGAAAGCGGATACGACTATGATGCATGCGGAACCGATATCCTGGCAGAACTGAAAGTGGAGCAGGGAGATGTGGTTCTGCCTTCCGGAAAACGATACCGGCTGCTGGTCCTGCAGGATACCGAGTTTATGAGGCCTCGTTTTGCACGTAAGATTAAGGAGTTGGTGCTGGATGGAGCCACGGTGCTGGGACCCAGACCAAAATATACCCCCAGCCTGCAGGGATTCCCTGAATCCGAGGAGGAAGTGAGAGCCATCGGCGAAGAGGTGTGGGGCCAATGCGACGGCGTGAAGCATCATTCAAACCGCTACGGCAGGGGGCAGGTGTTTTCCGGCATATCCCCTGCTGAGGCATTGAGAATCATGCAGATTGCCCCCCAGATAAAATTTGGTGCTGATGGACCTGAAATAGCCTGGATACAGCGCCGTAAGGAAGACACGGATCTTTACTTTCTTTCCAACCAGTCGGACAGGGTCATACATACGGCAGCCTCTTTCAGGTCCCGGGGTAAGAAACCGGAGTTCTGGGAGGCCGTGCAGGGAGCCATAAAACCTGCGTACGGCTGGACTGTGGAAGGAGAGTATACCACAGTCCCCCTGGATCTGATGCCGGGCGAGTCGGTGTTTATTGTGTTCCGAAACCCGGGAAAACCAGACAGGGATCCCATTGTTGATGTTGAGATTCCTTCAGTGTATCCTCAGGACAGCCTGTGGTTTGCCGGGATCCAAGCCGGGGAAGAGTTGCACTTAAGGACCTGGGAGAATGGCAGGCATATCCTGCGACGTGCTTCAGGAGAAACAAAGGAAGTAGTCATAAAAGGTATACCCGAGCCATTAAAATTGTTGGGACCCTGGAGGGTGCAATTTCAGGAAGGAAGGGGTGCCCCGGAAGAAGCGCATTTCGAGAATCTGGTATCATGGGAAAAGCATTCCGACCCCGGCATTCAATATTTTTCGGGAACTGCGAAATATTCCCTGGAGTTCAATGTACCCGAAAGCCATATGAAAGCGGATCAGGAGGTATGGCTGGACCTTGGACAGGTTGAGGTTATCGCAGAGGTGCGTCTTAATGGAAAAGAGATGGGGACCCTCTGGCACAAGCCTTATCGAATGGAAGTAAGCGACATAATCCGTTCCGGTTCCAATAGCATGGAGATCCATGTCACCAATCTCTGGGTTAACCGGCTCATCGGGGATGAGCAATATCCGGATGATTGCAATTGGGGCGAGGGCAAATACATGATAAACTGGCCCGAATGGTTCCTGAACGGGGATCAAAGGCCGGAGCCTTCACGCATTACCTTCACTACCTGGAAACATTGGAAAAAGGAAAACAGTCTGGTGCCATCCGGACTTATAGGACCGGTTACCCTGAGATGCTCAAAACTTAGCCCGGTATGAAAAAGCAAATCAGAAACAGCATTATTTCAGCATTGGTTTTATGGACCTTTCTCCCGGCATGTGTACAACAGGAATCTCCCTCCCGGCTTGGGAGCAGGGATGGCAAAAAGACGAACCCTGAATATAGCCAGACCCACATTCCCGGTGCATTTACACGCCTTCCCCCGGGTGAGACCCGGCCGGGGGGATGGATCAAAGCCCAGCTTCTGCGAGATCTTGAAACGGGATTTACCGGGCACCTTGATTCTCTGACCCATTGGGCCGGTGAGGACATATTCGGAGAGGGAAAGATCACCGGAATCAGACCCGGTGAAGATGGAAACCCGGAGCATATCCCGAAATCGTGGTGGCCAGGAGAGACGATTCCGGTCTGGCTTGACGGATACCTAAGGGCAGCTTTCCTGACCGGTCATCCGGATGCAATGGCGAAGATGCATGCCTTTATGCAACACCTGCTGGACCACCAGGGGGAGAATGGCTATATCGGGATCTATCTTCCGGAAATCCGTTACCGGCATACCATGGAGAATGCTGAGCTCTGGTCCCAGAGCCGCATCTTCCGGGTCATGCTGGCCTATTATGAATTTACAGGGGACCGGCGGGTCCTGAATGCGGTCAGGAAGGCCGTGGACCTGACCATGGATCACTACGGGCCCGGAAGAAGTTACTTTACCCTGGACAAACCGCTCGGGGGAGTATCCCATGGACTGATGTTCACCGATATCCTGGTGTGGCTGTACCGGCTCACGGGTGAGGACAAATACATTACATTTGGCGAATTCCTCTACCATGACTATAGCAATTTTGACGTGGACAGGCTCAACGACGCACGGCTCGATTACCTGCTGGATCCCGGAAGAGAGATAGTGGGCCACACCCCCCATATTGCAGAGCATCTCAGGGTGCCCGCCTGGTTGTTTTTTGCAACCGGAACTCAGAAATACCGTCAGGCCTATGAGACGGGCTATGCCAAACTGGAGAATTACATGGTTCCCAGCGGGGCTGTGCACAGCGGTCACAGGGAGGATGTGGAAGGTGCCCCGCCGACCCCGGATATGCCTTACGAGTATTGCGGGATCACTGAACTTTTTGATACCCAGAAATTCCTCCTGGAAAAAACCGGGGAGACCCCTTATGCGGAAATGGGAGAAAAACTGGTCCTGAATGCGGCACAGGGAGCCAGGCTGCCGGACGGGACATGTGTCACCTATTTTTCAAGGGATAACCGGTACCGGGCCACCTCCGAGGGAAGCGGTGGAAGGTTCAAATTCTCCCCCACCCATGAAGACATCGCCGTGTGCTGCAATCCCAATGCCTCAAAACTGATGCCTTACTATGTGGATGGAATGTGGATGAAGAAATCCGGTAAATCACAGGGATTGGCAGTCATGTTTTACGGACCTTCATTACTGGAAACAAATATCAGCGGCGCCAGGGTCAGGGTCAGCCAGGAGACCCATTTCCCCTTTTCAGACACCATACGATTCCAGGTGGAAACTGAAAGACAAACACCCTTTGCAATATGGCTGAGGATCCCCGCCTGGTGCGATGAAATGAGAATTGAGATGGAGGGCGGAGAAATAAGCGAACAGGATGGGTTCAGGATCATCCACCAAAACTGGAAACATGGAGACTCCTTCCGGGTGACATTTGTTACTGGCATACAAACAATAAGGGCTGTGAACGGGGAAATCGCATTTCAAAGAGGACCCCTGTTATACTCCCTGCCCATCTCACATGAGCAATTGAAAATTAAAGATTATCCCCTGAAGGGTTTTGCGGACTACGAATTCACCCCGACAGGAGATGACTTGTGGCATCTGCACCTGGATCCGGCTCAGTTGAAGAATGCTTTCTCCTTTGTACATGAATACACTGCTACTTCGGACAGTATCTATCCCTGGGACGGGACACCCTCTCTCCTGAACGGACGGCTCTATGATCAACTGGGTCAGGAGAAAGAGGTCCGCCTGGTCCCACTGGGCACGACCATCCTCAGAAGGCTGACATTTCCCGTAGAATGAACCCATTTTAAAAAAATATGAAAATAATAAACCAAATACTGCTCATTTCCCTGTTGTTTATTTTTGGTTGTCCGGGTACACTGGGAGCGATGGAGTATCCTGGTGAGAAACCGGGAAAGGTTCACTGTCATTTCGAGGACGGGCGTGCGATCCTTGAGAACAAGGCTATTGGCGGCAAATGGCTATTTCAAGAGGGGCGTATTGGCTCATTCAGCCTGGAGAATAAACATACCGGGCAGTTAATAAGCTTTGGCACCGGTCACATGCCCATCATAGTTCTTGGCAATGGAAAAAGGATCAGCCTGGCTTCCCTGACATCTGCCGGAGCTATGCGCACCGGTTCAAATTCTCTGGAAAGCACCTTGAAAGATGATTCTTCCGGTCTGGAAATACGCTGGTCCGTAAGCCTGAAAGACAATGACAATGCCATCATCCAGTCATTGCAGATCATTGCATCCCAGGATACGGAGATAGAAGAGATACTATTTATCAACGCACCTGTCAAAAGTTCAAGACAGGTGGGAAGTGTTGACGGGTCTGTGGTGGTCTGCGACCATCTCTTTATGGCTGTTGAGCATCCGCTGGCAAAGAATGAGGTGGCCGATGACGGGATTGTCCGCTGCTGTTTACCTCGGGGCAATGCATTAAAAGCCGGTCAGTCCTGGACATACTCAAGCGTACT
>SBFL01000315.1 GCA_006227965.1 Bacteroidota bacterium
CCAAAGAAGAAGAGCCCAAGACCGCTGAAGAACTGGTCGAAGCCGAAATGCCGAAAATTACAGAGGAACTGGAACTAAACGATTTTGAACAGGCGGTAGTGAGTTCCATCCTGACCAAGTACGTACAGCAACGCATTGAGCTTCAAATACTTAATCTTCCAAAAGATCAGACCATGGCCGCCCTCGAAAAAATAGCCCATGAGCAAGACCTCGAATTGAAACAAGGGCTGCCCGAGGAAAAGTACGAGGCGTTTGTGGAGCTCCAGGAAAACGGGTTTAAGGGAAAGAAAAAACGGAAAAAAAAGAAAAAGCAAAAAACATAACCCTTTATGAAAAAACTTCTCGTGCCTCTGATCGCACTACTCTGTTTAGGCATTCAGGCACAGCGCCCACAAGGTTCTCAGGACAGGACCATTAAACTCTCCGGAACAATTCTGGATCAGGACACGGGAAGACCACTGGAATATGCAACTGTTGTTTTGCAAAATCTCCAGGATCCCTCCAGGGTAACGGGCGGTATCACGGATATCGATGGAAAATTCAGCGTGGATGCTCCCGCTGGGATTTACAACATCCGGGTAGAATACATCTCCTATAAAACATACACTTTAGACAATCAGCGGCTTACCCGTTCCCGGGATCTGGGGGAAATCCGGATGACAATTAGCGCTGAGGAACTCGAGGCCGTGGAATTGGTCGGGGAACGTACAACCGTTGAAGTTCGGCTGGACAAGAAAATCTACAACATTGGAAAGGACATCACCACCAGTGGGGGGACCGTTACCGATGCCCTTAACAATGTGCCTTCCGTAGCAGTGGATGTAGAGGGCAACATCAGCCTGAGAGGGAATGACAACGTCCGAATTCTGATCAATGGGCGGCCTTCTGCCCTGGCCGGTTTTGGTTCTACCGATGCCCTGCAGCAACTCCCCGCCGATGCCATCGAAAAGGTAGAGGTCATTACCAGTCCTTCGGCCCGGTACGATGCCGAGGGGACGGCGGGAATCCTGAATATTATCCTGAAGCGGGAAAAGACCCTGGGATTTAATGGGTCTGTCAATTCTTTCCTGGGGTATCCCTCTACCAGCGGGATCACCTCCAACGTCAACTTACGGTCCGACAAGGTCAATATTTTCAACACAACCGGCATAAGGTACCAGAATTCCCCAGGGAATGGATATTTTGACAACACCTACACTTCCGGATCCTTTGACCGCATTATCGAAGACCGGGAAATCGCCCGGGAGGACCGAAGTTTTAATACGAACATCGGGATGGAGTATTTCCTCAGTGAACGCTCAAGCATTACCGGAAGTTTTTTCTGGAGGTTTTCCAAAGATGAAGATGTCACCGAGAACATAACCGAACGTTTCGTTGGAGAGGACGTGCAAAGCGGCACATTCCGGGAGCAGGAAGAAACCGAGGAGGACAATAGCTACCAGGTTTCTCTGAATTACCGAAACAAGTTTGACGACCAGGGGCACCTGCTGACTGCAGATTTGCAATATTCCATCAACCGGGAAGACCAGGAAGCGGTCATCGGGGAACGGATCACCTTCCCCGGCGACGCTCTCCTCGCCCTGGAAAATGTCTTTCAGAAAGAAGACCAGACGGAATGGCTAATCCAGGCTGATTATGTCCGGCCCATGGAAGATGCCCAGTTCGAAGCAGGTTTTCGATCCAATATGGAAGAGACAATTACCGATTACCGCCTGGACTCCCTGGATCAGGCATCCGGGGATTTCGTGATCAACGAAGCGCTTACCAATATTTTCACCTACAATGAAAATGTCCATGCCGCCTACACACAGTACGGAAACAAACTGGGGAAATTCTCCTTCCTGACCGGGCTTCGCCTGGAATACACCCAGCTCAAGGGCGTCGTGGAATCCGAATTTGATATCGAGGAACTGGAAGAACTACTGGGGCGGGATGTGGACCTTAATTTTAACAAGGAGTACCTTGGGCTGTTCCCAACCGTAAACGTAATCTATGAATTGTCGGAGAACGAAAATTTTTCCCTGGGCTACAACCGGCGTATCAACCGGCCACGCGGCTGGTTCATCAACCCCTTTCCTTCCCGGAGCAGCCGAACCAACGTCTTCCAGGGAAACCCGGACCTGGATCCCGCATTCTCCAATGCGTTTGACCTGGGGTACCTCAAACGCTGGAAAACCCTTACCCTTACCTCTTCGGTCTATTACCAGAGGGAAACAGGATCCTTTACCCGCATACAGGAACCAACCGGGATCACTACTCCGGACGGGATCGAGATCATCCGGACCATCCCAATCAACCTTGCAACAAATCAGCGTTATGGGGCGGAAGCAGGGATCCTCTACAACCCCGCCCGCTGGCTGAGGATTAACAGCAGCTTTAATTTCTTCCGCTTTGTAACGGAAGGAGAATTCAACGATGTGGATTACGGGGCTGAAAACAACAGCTGGTTCGGCCGCTTTAGCTCCAAGGTGACCCTCCCGGGTAAGGTGGACTGGCAGACCAACATGTTCTACCGGGGGCCCTCGAACAATGCACAGACGGAATTCAAGGGGATTTTTTCCATGAACCTGGCCTTTAGCAAAGATATCATGAACGACAACGGGACCATCCTGCTGAACATTCAGGATGTATTCAATTCCCGCAAACGCCGCTCCTTTACCGAAACGGATTTCTTTACCTCAGACAGCGAATTCCAGTGGCGCGTGAGGTCCGTCAGGCTGTCCTTTGTGTACCGCTTCAACCAGGCCAAGCAGCGCAACGGCCGCGGCAGGGGCGGAGCGGATTATGAGGAGGAAGGTGAATTCGGGGGAAGCCGTTAGAAGGGAAATCGAAAAGGTCCAAAAAAAATTAAAAGCGGGAATTTCCCGCTTTCTTTTTATCCTTCTCTTTCTGCTCGTTTGGCTGCCCGGCGTTCTTTCCACATCTCCATCAGGTTTCCTCCTAGCCAGTAAGGTACTACGAAAAGTATCAGAAACATCATAAGCCAGAACCCTATGGTAAGGATGGTCAGAAAGGCCAGAAAACCGAGGTATTGATCAAATTCAAACATGGAAACGCACTTTGGTTGACAAAGATAGAAGGAATTCAATAAATGTCGCAAATCCAATTAAATTTTTTCATCTGCAAGGCCATCTCCTTGCCCGGCTACCCCCCGAATCCTTACCTTTGTTAAAAACAAGAACCCATGGAATTCCGAATCGAAAAAGACACCATGGGCGAGGTGAAAGTCCCCGCCGACAAATACTGGGGGGCCCAGACAGAGCGGTCCCGGAACAATTTTAAAATCGGGCCTGAAGGGTCTATGCCCCTGGAGATAATCCATGGTTTTGCCTATCTGAAAAAAGCGGCTGCCTATGCCAACTGTGAACTTGGCGTGCTGTCAGAAGGCAAAAGAGACCTCATCAGCCGGGTATGTGATGAAATCCTGGAGGGCAGACACGATGATCAGTTCCCGCTGGTCATCTGGCAAACCGGTTCCGGAACCCAGAGCAACATGAACGTGAACGAGGTGATCGCCAACAGGGCACACGAGCTGGCCGGACATGCTATCGGGGAAGGGGACAAAACCCTGCAGCCCAACGACGATGTTAACAAATCCCAGTCTTCCAATGATACCTTCCCTACGGGAATGCATATTGCGGTCTACAGGAAAATTGCAGAGACCACCCTCCCGGGGGTTCGCAAACTTAGGGATACCCTTCAGTCCAAGTCTGATGAGTTCATGGATGTGGTCAAAATCGGACGGACCCACCTGATGGACGCCACCCCCCTCACCCTGGGGCAGGAATTCTCAGGCTACGTCTCACAACTCGACCACGGGTTAAAAGCACTGGGGAACACCCTGGAGCACCTAAGTGAGCTGGCACTCGGCGGCACGGCCGTTGGAACCGGGCTGAATACTCCTGAGGGATATGATGTACTCGTAGCGAAATACATCAGTGAATTTACAGGTCTCCCCTTCAAAACCGCCCCGAATAAGTTTGAGGCCCTTGCATCCCACGATGCCATTGTAGAGACCCACGGCGCCCTGAAGCAGCTGGCTGTATCCCTGAACAAGATTGCCAATGATATCCGGATGATGGCCTCCGGGCCGCGTTCCGGCATAGGAGAAATCCTGATCCCTGCCAATGAGCCAGGCAGTTCCATCATGCCCGGCAAAGTGAATCCAACCCAATGCGAGGCCCTGACGATGGTATGTGCGCAGGTTATGGGGAATGACGTGGCCGTAAGCGTTGGGGGTACACAGGGCCATTATGAACTCAATGTTTTCAAACCGCTGATGGCAGCCAATGCACTCCAGTCGGCACAACTGCTGGGGGATGCCTGTGAGAGTTTTGACAGGAACTGCGCCTGTGGGATAGAACCCAACCGCGAAACCATCGAGAAATTGCTGAATAATTCCCTAATGCTGGTCACCGCATTAAATACCAAGATTGGGTATTACAAGGCGGCTGAGATCGCAAATACAGCCCACCGCAACGGGACCACGCTCAAAGAAGAGGCCGTCCGGCTTGGATATGTGACGGAAGAAGAATACGATGCCTGGGTTCGGCCCGAAGACATGGTCGGCAGCCTGAAGAAATAGGGGTACAAAGTATAAAAAAAGGGATCCCGTTCGGGATCCCTTTGGTGTTTAAGGGGAGTTTGCTTACTTCAGCTCAAAGCGGGAAGTTCCCAGGAGCCTCAGAGCGTCGTCATAGACATTTACCATGTAATTTCCCTGCTGGAATTCACCGGCATAGTTGCTGATGTAGTCGCATACGTCCAGGGCTGCATTCTCATAGTAGAAATTGGTGTTCTTGGTATAGGAGATGGTTGGACCGTCTTCAATGGTCTTGGTGTTAGTGCCACCCATCACATTTCCCTGAGGATCCAGGACTTCGATGTAGAATTCCCTGTCTCCGGCCTCCGCAATAACGTTGTCAGCAACGGTAAAGCAGATTTTAAGCTTGTCTGTTCTCCGTGCCCGGGCAGTGGAACGCAGGGTCCCGTTGCTCCGCTCACGTACAGCATCCACGTTGAACTGTGTAAGATTCAGGGCAGACCCCCGCTCAACAGCCTCGGCCAGCTGGGTGTTCTGCACGATCAGCGAATCGTTGAAAACTGTTTGCTTCTCCAGTTCTACAAAGGTGCTGTCCCGCTGCATGGCAATCATTGTATTGGACTGCTTCAGGGAATCGACTTGGCGCAGGAGTTCTTCGCGTTCCTTTTTAAGGACGCTCACCTGGCGGCGATAGCGGGAAAGAGTAGCCAGATCCGCTTTCATCGCATTGACCGAATCGATGTACTTGGCGATGTTGTCACGGGCTGCAACCAGCTCCTCATTGGTCTTGTTGCTTTCGATAATCGCTTTGTCATACTCGGATTTGAGACTTTCAAGATCCGCCACAACCAGCTCTTTCTCCTGGGTCAGGACAGCTTCGTTTTTCTTTTTCTCCTGATACAGGCTTACGGTGTAGATAATGGTTGCAAGGAGGATAACCCCAAGGAGACCAGCTAATACCTTTAATCCGTTATTGTTCTTGGTTTCTGCCATAAGTGAAATAATTATTTACTTAAAAAGTATATGGTTACAGACTATATACGGCAGGATTTTCCTTTTAGATTTCCATATTGAAAAAAATTTGATTCAGGCACCTTTTCGGGGGTGCCGCTTTGTACCTTTTAGAGCATCCTAAACACTAAAAAATTAATGATACGATTGTCAACCCTTTGTCTGCATGAACCTGCCCTATACCATGACCGTTGAGCAGGCTGCCGACGCAGTCCTGGAGTTCGCCCCTGCGGAAGTGTACCCATACCACTACAGGGGAAGACCCTATGTCAGTGATGTAACTCGCTTCGCGGAGCTGGTCAATGCGGGGAATGCAGCTATCAAAGTGGTCCAGCTGGACGGGTATCCCGGGGAAGCCTACTGATCCCGTCATCAAAGCGGGATCCTTCCGTACTTTGGAAATAATCAGGGGGATAGTTTTGCTATCCCCCTGACGGTTTTAGGGCTGTTCTATCTGATCGGCATATCATTCCCGAATGAGCTTCTTGTATTTGAATCGCTTCGGGGTCGCATCGGCTCCCAGCCGCTTTTTGCGATTTTCTTCGTATTCTGAGAAGGAACCCTCGAAGTAGTATACCTGGGAATCCCCTTCAAAAGCCAGGATATGTGTGCAGATCCTGTCCAGGAACCAACGGTCGTGTGAAATAATTACCGCACAACCGGCGAAGCTTTCAAGCCCTTCTTCCAGGGCCCGGAGCGTGTTTACATCTAAATCGTTGGTAGGCTCATCCAAAAGGAGCACGTTTCCTTCCTCCTTCAGGGTCATCGCCAGGTGAAGCCGGTTTCGTTCCCCCCCGGATAACATCCGCACCTTCTTGTTCTGCTCGCTTCCTGAGAAATTAAACCGACTCAGGTAGGCCCTGGAATTAACCTGGTGTCCGCCCATGGCGATCAGTTCCTGGCCTCCGCTGAAATTTTCCCAGATGGTATTCTCCGGATCGATATTAGCGTGGTCCTGGTCCACATAGGCAATCTTAACGGTTTCTCCAATGCTAAAGGTCCCCCTGTCAGGAGTTTCCTCACCCATGATCATTCGAAATATCGTGGTCTTACCGGCCCCGTTCGGACCAATGACTCCTACAATACCTGCCTGGGGCAGCCTGAAGTTCAAATCCTCGTACAGCAGTTTCTCTCCATACGCCTTACTGACCCCCTCGGCTTCGATTACATGGGTTCCCAGACGCGGGCCATTCGGAATATAAATCTCCAGTTTTTCATCCAGCTTTTTCTGGTCCTGGCTTAGAAGCTTGTCGTAATTGTTAAGCCTGGCTTTTTGCTTCGCCTGCCGCCCCTTCGGACTCTGCCGGATCCATTCCAATTCCCGTTCAAGGGTGCGCTGCCTTTTACTCGCCTGCTTCTGTTCCAGCCAGCTGGAATAATTTCCCTTCCATGGGATACCCTCCCCCCTGTCCAGTTCAAGGATCCAGCCTGCCACATTATCCAGGAAATACCGGTCGTGTGTCACCGCAATCACCGTACCCTTGTACTTGGCCAGGTGGTGTTCCAGCCACTGGACAGATTCGGCATCCAGGTGGTTGGTAGGTTCATCCAGAAGCAGCACATCGGGTTCCTGCAGTAACAGCCTGCAAAGGGCCACCCGCCTGCGTTCACCTCCGGAAAGGAGCGCAATTTTCCTGTCGGCTTCCGGAGTGCGCAGGGCGTCCATGGCAATTTCGAGCCTGGAATCCAGCTCCCAGGCACCGGTGGCGTCAATCTGATCCTGCAGGGCCGCTTGTTTGTCCATCAGCTGCTGCATCTTGTCGGCATCCTCATATACCTCCGGCAGGCTGAACATATCGTTGATTTTGTTGTACTCATCCAGGACCGCCACAATCTCGGAAACCCCTTCCCTGACGACTTCCAGGACCGTCTTATCCGGATCCAGCTCAGGCTCCTGTTCCAGTAGGCCCACCTTGTAACCAGCTGAAAAAACCAGATTCCCCTGGTAGTTGGAATCCCTGCCTGCTATAATCCTGAGCAGAGTGGATTTCCCTGAACCATTGAGTCCGAGTATCCCGATCTTGGCCCCGTAAAAGAAACTGAGGTAAATGTCCTTCAGGACCGGAGTATTTGCATTTTTGTAGGTTTTGGTCACTCCAGTCATGGAGAAAATGACCTTCTTATCATCCGACATGTAATTCAGAATTTAAATTGCGAGACAAGCAAGAAATCACACCCTTCCTTTAAGGGCATTGAATACCCAGGCTATGGCAAAAAAACCAATCCCCACAGATGCAAAACCCCAGCCAGCCACATCGTCATACCGGAAAGCACCCAATGCAATCAGGCCCAGCCCTACAATAATCATAATAAGGGTGGCCCAGGCGAGCACCGTGTTTTTATTCATTCCCATAATGTGCGTTAGTTTGGTAGGAATACAAATATCGTAATTTTTTGGGCAAGTCCCACTCCCAACTCCTTTTCAGGATTCCCCGGGGAATGCAATACCAGCACTTTGGCGTATCTTATCCAGTAGGTCGTGCAGGGCCCTGCTGTCTTCCCAGGACCACAGATCACTTTGAACTTTCCCTTCTTTCAGGCAGGACTGCACTTCTTCAATCTCATAGGTATACCCCGATCCCTTCAGCGGGAGTTCTATATGGCTCATTTCACCCTCCCGCTCCACAGTATAAGATTCCGCCCTGTGCCATCTTGGACTGAGGAAAATACTGCCATCCCTGCAGGAGATCTCGGCCTTCATTTCACTTCGGGATGAAAAACCGCTGTAAAGGACCGCTATGGCCTCCGGATAATCGAAAAGAAGGGCGATTTGTTTTTCCACGCCCGATCCGTGAAAGTGGGCCAGCACTTTAAAATCCCCGGGTACCCCCAGCAGCAGGTAGGCCAGAAATACCGGGTAAATCCCGATATCCAGCAGGGACCCGCCTGCAAGGGCAGGGTTGAGAAGCCTTCCCAGAGGATCGCGGTCCAGGGCGGGAAATGCAAAATCTGCCCTCAGGTAGGAAAGGGGTCCGAGATCCCCGGTGCGAACCAATTGATACACTTCGCGTATGCTCGGATTAAATCGGCTCCAGAGGGCTTCCATCAGGAACAGCCCCTTTTTACCGGCCAGGTCCAGCACCTGTTTTACCTCCCTTGAATTGATACCCATTGGTTTTTCACACAAAACATGCTTTCCGGCCTGCAGGGCGGCCAGGGTATGCTCCCGGTGAAAACTGTGGGGAGAGGCGATGTAAACCACCTCCACCTCAGGGTCGGCGAAAAGGGCTGCATAGCTACCGTAGGCCTGCTCGGCCCCAAATTCCTCCGAAAAGGACCGGGCTTTATGGACATCCCTGGATGCCACTGCACGCAGGCGGGTACCAGGTACCAGGGCCAGATCTGAGGCGAACTTGCCGGCAATATTACCCAGCCCGACGATGCCCCAGGCTGTAGTTACACTCATATTTTAGGCTTTTTCAGAATAAAGGTAGTCATAAATCCTGCGTATCTTTAGACCAGTTTTGATTAACAGTAATTCGGTTAACCCATGGACCTTACCTTCAACAAAAATGAAGACCACCACAAACTCCAACTGTCTGAACTGAAGAAGCGTTATGCACGGATAAAAAAAGGGGGCGGGGACAAACGCATACAAAAGCTGCACGACGAAGGTAAAATGACGGCCCGGGAACGGATTGACTACCTCCTCGATGATGCAGAAGATGCCCTTGAGATCGGGGCCTTTGCAGGATATGAGATGTACGGGGATTACGGCGGGTGCCCATCCGGAGGGGTAGTGGTTAAAATAGGCCATGTCTGCGGCCGGCTCTGTGTGGTAGTGGCCAACGACGCTACGGTCAAGGCTGGGGCCTGGTTCCCGATAACGGGGAAAAAAAACCTGCGGGCCCAGGAAATCGCCATCGAAAACAGATTGCCAATCCTTTACCTTGTAGACAGTGCCGGGGTATTCCTTCCCATGCAGGACGAGATCTTTCCCGACAAAGAACACTTTGGGCGTATCTTCAGGAATAACGCCATCATGAGCAGCTTGGGCATTCCCCAGATCGCTGCGGTGATGGGGAGTTGTGTGGCCGGGGGGGCTTACCTTCCCATAATGAGCGATGAAGCCCTGATCGTCGAGAAAACAGGGAGTATCTTCCTGGCGGGCAGCTACCTGGTGCGTGCCGCCATAGGCGAAAACGTGGACAATGAGACCCTGGGCGGAGCAACCACGCATTGCGAGATCAGCGGGGTGACCGATTACAAGGCCAAGGACGATAAGGACGCCCTGAACAAAATACGCGGCATCCTGGATAAAATGGGCGAATTCCCAAGGGCCGGATTCAACCGGGCCAAAGCCAGGAAGCCGGCCAAAGCACCGGGGGAGTTGTTTGGATTGCTTCCCATCTCCCGTTCCGAGCAATACGATATGCTGGAGATCATCGAGCGCCTTGTGGATGATTCCGCCTTCGAACAGTACAAGGAAGGCTACGGGAAGACCCTGTTGACCGGCTATGCACGCATCGATGGATGGTCGGTGGGAATTGTCGCCAACCAGAGGCGGGTGGTAAAGACCAAAAATGGGGAAATGCAGTTTGGAGGCGTTATTTATTCAGACTCTGCTGACAAGGCCACCCGTTTTATCGCAAACTGCAACCAGAAGAAGATCCCGCTGGTCTTCCTGCAGGACGTGACCGGATTTATGGTCGGCAGCAAAAGCGAACACGGAGGCATTATCAAGGACGGGGCCAAGATGGTCAACGCGGTAAGCAATTCAGTGGTGCCAAAATTCACCATAGTGATTGGAAACAGCTATGGGGCAGGGAACTACGCCATGTGCGGCCGGGCCTACGACCCGCGCCTGATGGTGGCCTGGCCCAGTGCGGAACTGGCTGTTATGAGTGGAAATTCGGCTGCTAAGGTCCTGTTGCAGATAGAAAAGGCACGCCTGGAGAAGACCGGGGAAACCTTTGACGGGCAAAAGGAGAATGAACTCTATGAAAAAATCAAACAGCGGTACGATACGCAGATTTCTCCTTATTACGCTGCGGCCCGCCTGTGGACTGACGCCATCATTGACCCGAGGGAGACCCGCAAATGGATTTCAAAGGGTATTGAAGCGGCCGATCACGCACCGCCACAAAAGGACTTCAATATGGGAGTGCTGCAGGTTTAGCTGTATTACTGGCTGGCCTGCATCTGAAAATTAAAATTCTTTGGTTCCTCCACCTCCACGATCAGGGGTTCCAAGCCGGGATAGGAAATGCCAAGCACATCCCCTTTGGATACCTTCAGCCGGTAGCGGCCTCGTGCATCCGTAGCTACCTCCTCGTTCCGGGAATAATTCCGGACGGCAACCCCGGGCAGGGGGCGTCCGGCAAAAAACACGAAGCCTGAGATTTCCCTCTGGTTTTTCTGCTGTTTGAGAACCACCCTCGGCTTTGGCAGCCTTCGGGGATTATCAGTATGGTAGGTACTCTGAAAATAATACCCCACCACCGAGCCATCCAGCACCTCCCAGTTGCCCTGGCTGGCATAGCGCCGATAAGACCTGCCGGAGCCAATGGAGCCTGCCGGCAAACTGAGTCCGACTTTTTCCGTGCCATGGACCTGAAGCAATTCCATGCTGACGATAAAATCATTCCGAACCCATATATCATAGGGT
>SBFL01000249.1 GCA_006227965.1 Bacteroidota bacterium
CTGACTTGAATTCAGAGCTCCCGGCGGGACTGCATATTATTCTCTTTCACAGCGAATTTACGAATTTTTACTGCAGCTTAACGCCTTACCTTTGCAGACAGAATTTTGTTGTATAGAAAAGATACGCCGAGGGCAAAAAGGTTGCTTTCTTCATTGTGATAATGGCAAAAGAAATGGTAATTTAGCCCTCCACCTAAATAAAGGAATACCTATGAGCAGTGAGAAAGAAGCGAAGCTGAAAGCCCTTAAACTTACCCTGGACAAACTGGACAAGACCTACGGGAAAGGGGCCGTGATGAAGATGGGAGACGATGTGGTCCAGGACGTGGAGGTCATCTCTTCAGGATCCATCGGGCTGGACCTTGCACTTGGCGTAGGGGGCTACCCAAGGGGAAGGGTCATTGAGATCTACGGGCCTGAATCATCCGGTAAAACAACCCTGACGCTTCACGCAATTGCGGAAGCCCAGAAAGCCGGGGGAATTGCTGCCTTTATCGATGCGGAACACGCATTCGACAGGTTTTATGCTGAAAAACTCGGAGTGGATATAGACAATCTGATCATCTCTCAGCCAGATCACGGGGAGCAGGCCCTGGAAATCGCGGACAACCTGATCCGTTCCGGAGCCATTGATATAGTCATTATCGACTCGGTGGCTGCCCTAACCCCCAAAAGTGAAATCGAAGGGGAAATGGGGGATTCAAAGGTCGGTTTACACGCACGACTGATGTCACAGGCCCTTAGAAAACTTACTGGCTCGATCAGCAAAACCCATTCCACGGTGATCTTTATCAACCAGCTGCGGGAAAAAATCGGGGTTATGTTTGGGAACCCTGAGACGACCACAGGGGGAAATGCCCTGAAATTCTATTCCTCCGTAAGGCTGGATATTCGCCGCTCCACACAGATCAAAGATTCGGACGGTGCGGTATTGGGGAACAAAACCCGGGTCAAAGTCGTAAAGAACAAGGTTGCCCCTCCTTTTAAGACCGCCGAGTTCGATATCATGTACGGGGAAGGTATTTCCAAAGTAGGGGAAATCCTAGATCTGGGGGTGGCCTATGAAATTATAAAGAAAAGCGGATCCTGGTTCAGCTATGGGGATACCAAGCTTGGGCAGGGCCGTGATGCGGTTAAAACCCTGCTTGAGGATAATCCGGAACTCATGGAGGAGCTCGAAGGGAAGATCAAAGAGGCTATCTCGGCTGTAAAGTAATAACCCGCGCCCACCTGATTTCCAGGGGAATCCAAGCAACCTTTACCCTCCGGGGCCATCTAGTTAGTGGAGTTTACGGGAGATGCAGCCTATGAAGACCCTTTGGAAAGTACTTAAGGTCCTGCTCCTGTTGCTGGTGCTTAATGCCTGTGACATAGGAGACGATGGGGTGAACTACCATTTTGTCACCTTACAGATTACCGCCGTTTCCATGCCCGAAACCTTCACCCTGAACGAAACCTATGAAATAGGGGTTACTGTGCTAGTGCCCAATGGGTGTGCGGAATTTGAAGGTTTTGATATCAATTCCGAAGCCACTACAGTGCGCACTGTGGTGGCTATCGGAACGCAAAGGGATAATATCCCCTGTACTCAGGTAGTTTCTGAAATCGAAACTGCTTTTGATTTTGTATGTCTTTATCCCGAAACATACTTGTTTCGCTTCTGGACCGGTGAAAATGAACAGGGGGTTCCGCAGTACCTGGAAGTAGAGGTGCCGGTGGTCCCATAAACAGGGGGACTCTTCCTGAAACGCAACTTACATTTTGACGCAAAAAGAGCTCATAAAGAAATGTATCAAGGGAAACCGGGAAGCCCAGGAGGTGTTGTACCGGACCTATGCTCCCGAGCTCTATGGCGTTTGCCTTAAGTATTCCCGAAACAGAAAGGAAGCGGAGGATAATTTGCACGACAGCTTCATGACAATTTATGAGAAAATGGATCAGTACCGGTTCAGGGGATCCTTTGAAGGGTGGCTCAAACGGATTACCATAAATACGGTACTACAGAAATACAGGAAAAAGGAGCCCCTGACGCTGCTCTCCGAAGTCCCGGAGTTGTTTGAGGAAGTCGGAGCCGCGGAAGAGACAGAGATCTCCCTTGGGCTGCTGTTGAAATACATACAGGAACTGCCCCATAAATACAGGGTAACCTTTAACATGTACGTGCTGGATGGTTATACGCATAAGGAGATTAGCGAAGCCCTCGGCACCTCGCCAGGAACTTCGAAATCAAACCTTTCCAGGGCACGTGCAATCCTGCAGGAGAAGATTTTAAAAAAAAAACAAATAGCCTAACATCCTAGCCATGGACAATAGAGATTTGGACAAAATGATCCAGGATAAACTGGGAGACTTCCGGGAAACACCGGACCCCAGGGTATGGGACCGTGTTCGTGCCAGTCTGGATCGGAAGAAAAAGAAAGATCGTCTCATCCCTTTGTGGCTGCGCATTGGTGCGGCCGCGGCCATAATTGCCGCAGGGGTATTCCTGCTGACACCAGGTAAAGATTCCAGCCCGGAGGTCCCGGCGGTCAGCCCTGCGGTTGCGCAGCCAGAGGCTTCTCGTGAACGGAATGCAGAAACTCCGGATGCCGAAAAATCCCTGCCCGGCAAGACAGATGACGGGCTGGCCGGTGATGGAACATCCGAAGAAAAACAAAACTCTTTGGATAGCCCCCGGGTAAGCTTTGGTGTCGCATCCAGTTCCGAAAATACGAAATCCCCTTCCGCAGAGGATTCTGTGCAGGGAGCCCTGAAAAACGACCGCCTGGCTGCTTATGAAAAACCCCTTGAGGAGCAGGACCTCCCCGACGAACAGCCGGGTGCGGTTGCTCAAGTGGGTGAAGCCGAGAAATTGGCCGCCATTGAGGAAAAGCCCAACCCGGTGACGGACACTCAAAGGGCCGAAACCGGTGGAGAAAACGCCGTGGCCGATATAGGAGGACCGGATTCTGCTAAAGAAAACCTGCCTGAAAAATCCATTTTCGAGGAACTGGAAGCCATGGAAGCGGTTGCAGAAAGTGAGGACCCCGAGGGGAAATGGTCCATCGGGCCCAGCCTTGCACCGGTATATTTCAATTCATTTGGAAACGGATCGCCCATCTCATCCAGTTTTTTGAATAATTCCAAATCGGGGACCATAAACATGAGTTACGGCCTTCAGGTCTCCTACCAGCTTTCCAGGAAACTGAGCCTTCGTTCGGGCATCCACCGAGTGGATTACGGCTATAATACGGATGATATTGGCTTCACCGCCTCACCTACGGCCCGGCCCAATTCCCTGATCCGCACCATAAGCTATTCTGAAAATTCGAAGAACCTCGTGGTGCACAGTACGTCAGGTGGGGAACAACCCCCACGGGAACCGGTAGCGTCTGATGTTTCCGGCCCGAGTGCCGCGCGTGAAGGACAGATGTTGCAGGAATTCGGATATCTCGAAATTCCTTTGGAAATGCAGTACAACCTTCTGGACCGAAAGTTGGGCATTAACCTTATCGGGGGGCTGAGTTCACTTTTCCTGGTGGAGAACTCTGTAAGCCTGCAATCCGGGGAGTCGGTCACTGAAATCGGGGAAGCCACAAACATGAATTCCCTGAACTTCAGCACCAACCTGGGCCTTGGTTTCTATTATCGCCTGAACCCGAGTTTTGAAATCAACCTGCAACCCATGTTCAAATACCAGGTCAATACGTTTACGGAAACCTCGGGCAGCTTCCGGCCCTACTCAATCGGAGTTTACAGCGGTTTGAATTTCAGGTTTTAACCGTTTGCCGGTACATTCAGACTCACTAAGCTGCCTATTCCTGAGACCTTCCCGGCCGGGGTCAGGAGACTGGCCCTGATCTGAGGCTTTCGAGCAGGACCTGACGGATTGTATCCTTTAAACCTTTTTTGTCCGTTTCCTGAAGTTCATCGGTCGGGAAGAAACGGTGGACCCTGGTGCGCAACGGCCCCGGACCGCCGCTGAAAAACCTGAAGGGAAACCTCTTTTTATTGTCGTAAAAGGCAATAGGGACCACGGGGATCCTGTGTGCTATCGCCATCTTGAATGCCCCGTCCTTGAAGGTGTCCAGCTCCACGGCCTCCTCCGGGACCCCTCCCTCGGGAAAAATGCAGATGCTAAGCCCCTGCTTCAAACGGCGGTTG
>SBFL01000195.1 GCA_006227965.1 Bacteroidota bacterium
TCTTCAGCCCGAAGAATTTATTGATATCGTTCGGATTGAATCCAAAGCCGTAGTTGGGCATTCCCATACCCCCCCATACCTCTATGTGGTATCCTCTGGGGAAATCCAGGCTTTTGTGGTCACCCCACCAGGGCGAATACACATGCATGCCTCCCACCCCATCTTCGTTGTAGATTTCGCGGTTCATCAGGTCCGGGATAAAGGCAGCCATGCTGCTCCCCGTGGAATCGTGAAGGTACTTACCCACCAGGTCGCTCCCGTTGCCCAATCCGTTGGGGTGCTGGGGGCTTTTGGAATTCAAAAGGATACGCGCCGTGCTGCAGGCAGATGCGGCCAGCACCACCACCCGGCCTTTTAACTGGTATTCCTTCCGGTCCTCCCTGTTGATGTAGGAAACCCCGGTTGCCCTGCCTTCCGGGTCGGTAGTTACTTCACGCACCATGCTATTTACGTAGAGGTCCACCTGTCCGCCGCCCTTTTGGGCCGGAAATATCAGGCAGGTCCCGGCTGAAAAATC
Source organism: Bacteroidota bacterium (assembly GCA_006227965.1). Classification (GTDB taxonomy): domain Bacteria; phylum Bacteroidota; class Bacteroidia; order Flavobacteriales; family Flavobacteriaceae; genus Robiginitalea. The sequence goes on from SBFL01000195.1 coordinate 518, forward strand.
CGCGTATACCTGGCAGGCTCTGCTGCATTGTCCGCAGTAGAAACAGACTCCCCTTTCATTATTGATCTTTTTTGTAAGCATGGACATTCGGGATGGGATGACCGGAATCCCCGCCTTTCGGGCCCCTTTGATATAATAGAGTTCATGCAGGCGCGGTTTGGGGGGAGGGAGGAAAAAGCCATCCGGTTCATTCGGGAGGTTTTCCTTGCTGCCAAAAACACCGATGAGCTTATCCACTTTGTCGTAATAAGGCTTGATGTCTTCATATCCGATAGGCCAGTTCTCCCCCAGCCCATCAACATCCTTATGCTTGAAATCCTTCGGGCCAAACCTGAGGGATATCCGTCCCCAGTGGTTGGTGCGGCCCCCAAGCATCTGCGACCGGAACCAGTTAAATTTGGTCCCATCTTTATGGGTATAGGGTTGTCCCTCGATCTCCCACCCACCCCAGGCGGCATCAAAATCCCCAAAGGGGCGTACTGTCGCGGCCCCTCTCCGGGGAGATTCATAGGGCCATTTCAATTGAGTCTGGTATTCCGGACGGGCCGGGTCGAAAAAAGGGCCTGCCTCCACCACGGCCACTTTCAACCCCGCATCAGCCAGGACTTTGGTGGCCATTCCCCCACCAGCCCCCGAACCCACGATAATTGCATCGTATACGGTAGATTGTTCTTTAATCTGCATGGAATTTTTTATTACCCTTTAAAGATACTAGGCAGGTGGAAAACACCGGAAAAATTCAATTAATACTTTTTAACACTGATGCAGGCAGTTGGGACGAGGCCTCAGCCTTATCCCGGGTCAGGGGAAGGGAGAGGGATTGCCCCTCATCTGGGACATTGCCTGGCCAACCTCGGTGACCGGTAAGCGGCAGCTGTGGTCCTGACAGACAAAAATCCGGGTTTGCCCCGGGTCAAACCTTCCTTCGAAAAGAGGCAGTTTGCTCTGTTGTGTTGTGTATACCACCAGGGCATCCGGAAGGAATTCCCGGGCCAATTCGGCCCGAAGTATTTCAGCATCCTCGCCGGCAATGGCAACCTCGTAAAAGGGATACTGATACCGGAGCAGGAGCCTCCCCCATCCGGCGTGATTTTCGGGTAATTGCAGAAAGCGATCCTGTAAGGCCAGGATCATCTCCTTCCCCTTTTCCAGATACTCCTGGCGGTAGAAAAAATGCCCCAGGTCAAGGTATAGTTCAGCTAGTACCGTATTAGGGGAAGGCATAACCCCGTCGTCCGTCTTGACGATGGGGGCAATCAGCTCTGAGTCTTCATTATACCGGAACAGGGGTGAATCCGGGTCCTGAAAGCGATCCTGAAGGGTCTGTATCCAGATTTCTGCCTGATCGAGATATTCTTCCTCCCCGCTTACCTGATACAGTCGGAAGGCAGCCCGGGCCATAAAGGCATAATCTTCAAGAAATCCCTGGGATCGTGTATCCCCTTCCTTGTAGCTGTGACGCAGGCGACTTCCATTCTGAGCATGTTCAGCGATAAATGCGTACAGGGCCCTCGCCTCTTTTAGGTAGGTCGAATCACCCAGGGCTTCGTAGGCATCCGCCAGCCCGCTTATTAGCAGGGCATTCCAGGAGGTGATTATTTTATCATCCCTGCCCGGAAACGAACGTCCGGAACGCCTTTGCATCAAAAGGGTGCGCCACCGCTCCCGATGCGCCTGTAATTCACCCGGGGACAGGTCATTCGCCCTGGCAAAATCTCCATCCGGCCCCTCCCGGAATGGTACATACCGCCCCTTCTCCCATGCTAATTCCGGCCGGATACCATAATAGGCAGCAAAAAGCGGGAAATCTTCCCCGAGAAGGGCTTCCAGCTCACCTGCCTGCCACAGGTAGAATTTCCCTTCCTCCCCTTCTGTGTCCGCGTCCAGGGCCGCATAATAGCCTCCATCCTGGGCTTTCATGTCCCGTTGCAGAAACGCAAATATTTGCTCCACCACCCTTTTGTACTCCGGTTTGGAGTATACCGAATAGGCCTTTGCGTAAACACCCAGGAGCTGGGCGTTGTCGTAAAGCATTTTTTCAAAATGGGGGATGTGCCAGCGCGGGTCCGTGCTATAGCGATAAAAACCACCTCCCACCTGGTCGAAAACACCCCCCAGGGCCATGCGGTCAAGGGTAAGCTCCAGGTGGTCCCCGGCCCCCGAATCCCCTGAAAGGTGGCTGTAGGCCATCAGAAACTCCAGGGTAGGCGGTAACATAAATTTCTGGGTTTCCGAATTACCCCCCCATTTTTGATCCCAGCGGGTCCGCCAACCGGTCAGGGCCGTTTCCAGGACCCCTTCCCTGAATCCGCCTTTATCCGGACCGGGCACCAGGTTCACCTCGGCGACGCCCTGGGCGACCCGATCGGCATAGTCCGAAAGCTTTTCCGGGTCACTCTCAAATCTTTTTGAAATTTCCTCCAAAACCTGAAGCCAGCGCTCCCGAGTATGGTAGGTGCCGCCATACACAGGTTTCCCGTTTGGCAGTACCACAACATTAAGCGGCCACCCCCCGGAACCGGTCATCAGCTGAACCGCTGTCATATAGACCTGGTCTACATCCGGCCGTTCCTCCCGGTCTACCTTTACGTTGATGAAACGGGAATTCATCAGGTCCGCCACGGAGTCATTCTCAAAAGTTTCGGCTTCCATCACATGGCACCAGTGGCATGAGGAATATCCGATGCTGATCAGTACAAGTTTATTTTCACGTCGGGCCATCTCCCAGATCTCATCACCCCAGGGCTGCCAGTGTACGGGGTTTTCAGCATGCTGAAGCAGGTATGGGCTCGTTTCCCCTCCCAACATGTTTTGCCGGGTGGGTTCCTTTTGGGTACAGGAGCCTGCGAGCAGGGAAGCGAGTAGGCCAAACCAGAGCAAAGCGGGGAATTTCATAAATCCAGGTGTTTCTCGGATCGAGCCAAAAGTACGAATATCTTAAGTATGCAGTCGCAGTTCGCAGTTCGCAGTTGGCAGTCGCAGTTGGCAGTTGATTTTTCCAATACATGTTCAAGGTTGAAAGGTTAAATGTCCAAGCAGGTTAATTTGCAAACCCATCATCAATGTCATTTCGAATCCCGGGGATCCGGGATGAGAAATCTCAATGGGCATCCTCAGTACTTCCATTATGGGATTACTCACGCACCGCTTTTGGCGGTGATTCGAAATGACACTTAGGCCTATTAAGTATAACACCCCGATGAAACTTTGAACCTGGAACCCCAATGGAATCTTATCTGCCCGCTGCCCACTGCGACTGGTTACTGCTTCCTCTCCCTACTGTCTCGAATGCTTAAGGAACCACTCATATAGCCCGTCCTCCCTGTAGGCCCGTTCCCAGGAATTATGCCCAACCCCTTCATAGGCCGTCAGGCGTACATCATACCCCATCCCCTGCAACTTCTGAACCATCTGTTCGGATTCTGAAAACGGGATCACCGGGTCTTCCGTACCGTGGAATACCCAGATAGGCAGGCTCCGGTCGATCCAATGGGCATAGGGCACGGGAGTCATGCCGCAAACCACCGCCATGGCGGCAAAGGTATCCGGAAACTGTGCAGCCATTTCCCAGCAGGCATTACCGCCCCGGCTTAGACCGGTCAGGTAAATCCGCTTGGGGTCCACGCGATTGTCGGAAACCACCTTGTCCAAAAGCGCCATAACAGCGCGGACATTCCACCATTGCTTTTCATGCGGGTTCTGGGGTGCCAGGATGAGAAATGGAAATTCCGCACCCTCCGACACCAGTTTCGGAAGGCCATTTTTTCGGACCTCGTCAAGGGAGGCTCCTGATTCCCCTCCGCCATGGAGAAAAAGCAGTAGCGGGAATTCCTTCCCCTTTTGCACTGAATATTCGGGAGGGTAATACAGGAAGTAGCCCAGGGTTTCGGTAACAGATACCTGCTCCTTTCCCGAGACAAGTCCGGAGGGTTCCCCGCATCCCACAAAGAATATCAACAAGATCGACAGGAGCACAAATCTGGACTTCTTTTCCATGTAGACAATTTCATGAAACACAACGCCCTAAAGATATTGATTCGGCGAGAATCCGGTGCCTGGTGGGAAATTGTTCGGAACCTTCAGCTATTGGCAGGTTTCGGTGGTCCGACTTGCCTGCTCAACTGCAAGCTGACACGCATCATTTCTGAAAGGGCAGTGAATTCCTAAATTAGGCAAAGTAGGGTCCTTAAAGGATGTACATATGAACGACCTCAGGAATCTTTTACAGGAAATTACAGTACTAACGAACGAAATCAGAACCAACTACCCGGAATTGTACCGGTACCTTGATGAAAATCCCCTGACCGTGCCTGTCAGCCGCCACCCCCAAATCGACAGGGCCGTGCTGCAGGAGTACCTGCAGGAATTGCGGGAGCTGCTGAGACATCACCTCGAAACGCATAAGGCCGCGAACAACCTTAGCTAAGATAAAAATAGAGCCATGGGAGAAATTGCCACTTCGGATATCGTAAAGATCTGATTCACCGGCAAACTTCCCTGAAATTCGTTTGCAGCCTTCACATTTCGTTAACACCTGAAATACAGCTAAAAGTGTAATTTAGCGACCATGAAAATGAGTCCGCTGCGCTGGTTTGCTTCACTCTTCCTGCTCCTGATATTCCTGGGAAGCAAATCCATGGAGTATCATTCGGCAGCTCATATGGATGAGGGCCAAATAGAATGTAAATGGTGTGATTTCGCCCTTTTGCTCCAGGCCACTCCTTTTGAACCCACACTTGAGGCCACACCGGGAATCGTGTTCAACCTTTTGGAAACCCGGCAGGCAGACTACTCTTATACCCCTGTTTTCGTTTCTAAGGAGTCTGTTTTCCGAAATTTCAGCCGCCCCCCTCCTTCCCTGTCGTAACTGACGGAAACCCTTCCACATTATCGTGTCCCGGGACACGGCCCTCACGTTTACCTGAAACCATCTAATGAGATATATCCTGGCCTTACTTCTGTCCGCGCTCCTGTATTCTGCGGCATCCGCACAGCAGTGTAATGCGACGCTTTCCGGTAAAATTCTGGACTTCCACGACCAGACGCCACTGGCAGGTGCAACGGTTTTGGTCATCGGTCAGGAACAAACGGCCTTTACCGGTTTCGAAGGGGACTACCAAATCGAAAATCTTTGCGAAGGCACCTATGAGGTAGAAGTGTCCCACCCCCAGTGTCGGACCGTACTCTATCGCATCGAAATATCAGGGGAGACCCGGATCGATTTCGAAATGGAACACCACCTGGAAGAGCTTGAAGAAGTTCAGGTGGTCGGGGAACTCCTCCCGGAGAATACCAGCACCGCACAGGAACAGCGGCTATCCACAGCCACCCTGGAGGGTTACAGCGGGGGTACCCTGGGGGATGCCCTGAAGGAGATCAGCGGGGTTTCCTCCCTCAATACGGGAAGCAACATCGTTAAACCCTCCATCAACGGGCTTACGGGAAGCCGGGTGCTTATCCTTAATGACGGGGTTCGGATGCAGGATATGGAATGGGGGGATGAACACGCTCCCAACATTGATATCAATTCCGCGGATCAGGTATCCCTGATCAAGGGTGCGGCCGCGCTGAAATATGCCGGCGATGCCATCGGAGGCGTGGTAGTGATCGAACGGGAACGCGTCGCAAACCAGGATACCAAAAAAAAAAAAACTCTTCTTGACGGGATTTCCAATGGGAGGGGCGGGTCTGTGAGCACCGAACTCACAAAAACCTTTGCCTCCGGTTGGTATCTCAACGGACAGGCATCATTCAAAAGGCTGGGAGACCGGGAAGCTCCCGATTATATCCTTTCCAACACCGGGATGCAGCAACTGGGCCTTTCCTTTCACGCGGGCAAACGGCTTCTGAACCAGGGCTGGGACCTGGATTACTCCTTTTACCAGGCTGAGATTGCCATCCTTCGCGCCTCCCATATCGGGAACATCGACGACCTGATTGAAAGCATCAATTCAGGAGTACCTTCCGTGGTTGAGCCCTTTACCTATAGCCTTGGAGTTCCGAGACAGGAAGTAACACATCATTTGGGGAAACTCAACTACTATATGCGGATGAAAGGGGTCGGGAAATGGACCATTCAATACGATTTCCAGTTCAACCAGCGGTTTGAATTCGACGTACGCGTCGGGGCAGACCGTGACAAGCCGGCCATAGATCTGCAACTCACAACCCATTCGTTCAAAACGGATTTTACGTGGGATGCCTCCAGGAATCTGGAGGTTACCGCCGGGCTCCTCGGGCGCTTTCAGGACAACTTCGCCAATCCGGATACCGGGGTGCGCAGGCTCATTCCGGATTACCAGCGCTATGAATTCGGCAGTTTTGCGGTTGGGGAGTATCGCCCCGACCACAACTGGTTGTTCGAGGCCGGGTTCCGCTACGATTTCAGTCGGATTGATGCCAAGAAATTTTACCGGGCCTCCCGATGGGAAGAACGCGGGTATGATGTCGATTTCCCTGAATTTGTCGTTGAAGACCTGGGCACACAGCTCCTGACAAACCCGATATTCAATTACAACAATGTTTCTGCTACCGCCGGAGTGCGCCGGGCACTGGACCTTCAATCCGACATAAGGTTCAATTACGCTCTGGGACAGCGGGCTCCGAATCCGGCGGAGCTCTTCAGCGATGGCCTGCACCACTCGGCAGCCCGCATCGAGCTGGGGGATTTGCGGGTCGGCAATGAAACCTCCCACAGAATCTCGCTGGCATACAACCGCACCGGCCAGCGGTGGGGGCTGAATGTGGAACCCTATCTGAATTTCATTCGGGACTTCATCCTGTTGGAGCCTACCGGAGTGGAATTCACCATACGCGGGGCTTTTCCGGTCTGGAGCTACCGGCAGACAGAAGCCCGGCTGCTCGGAGTGGATGTGAATGGCTATTACCAGTGGACCGCGAACTGGGAGACCCGGCACCGGTTTTCCATCACAAAGGGTACCGATCTGGACCAGGATCAGCCCCTTATTAATATGCCGGCGCCTATTACCCGAAATGAACTGGTGTTCCACAAGCAGGAATGGAAGCACTTGCAGATCGGCCTGGAAAGCACCTATGTCTTCAGGCAGAATGAATACCCACCAAACATCTTTGTCTTCTCCCCCTCGGAGCAGCAGGAGGTGGAACTCGAAATCAACACTCCCCCGGACGCATATCATCTGCTTGGGATCCGGGCTGACATGGAATTCAATATATCCGGGGCGGTTGCCTTACATACGGGGCTAACCATAACCAACCTGCTCAATACGAGTTACCGGGATTACCTGAACCGGAACCGGTACTTTGCCGATGACCTTGGCCGGAATATCATGGTACAACTAAAATTCAATTATTAACATAAATTCGCAATCCAATGAATACGTTCAAACTTCAAACATTTAAGAAAGTAAAATCCTTTATACCTATCGTGGCCCTGTCCGGTTTGTTTCTGGTCGGCTGTTCAGATGATGACGACCCTGAACCCGTCAATGAAGAAGAGGTGATCACCACCATGACCATCACCCTGACACCCCAGGGCGGAGGCACAGCAATAATCCTGGAGTCAAGGGACCTGGACGGGGACGGGCCCAATCCGCCCGTGGTAACCGTATCCGGTAACCTGACGACCAGTACTACCTATAATGCTGCTATTGTTTTGCTAAATGAAACCGAAACCCCTGCGGTAAACATCACAGAAGAGGTGGAGGAAGAAGCCGAAGAGCACCAGTTCTTCTTCACGGTGGGCGGAACACTAAGCGCTTCTGCCTCTTACGGGAATTTTGACGGGAACGGGGATCCCCTGGGGACGGAATTTACCCTGCAGGCTGGGGATGCGAGCGTTGGATCCTTTGGGGTTACCCTTAGGCACGACCTGAAAAAGCCCAATGACGGCACCCTTTCCGATGCAGGAGGGGAGACCGACATAGCCCAGACCTTTGAGCTAACCATTACCCCTTAGGCAGAAGGTTCTAATTACTTAACGAGAAACCCGCCAGAAGATGGCGGGTTTTTTTGTAATCTGATCTGATAGGAAGCGCGTAAATCCCTAAGACTTGATCTTCTTCCCTCCCTTTATCTGAAGCTCACTGTTCTTAAGCTGAACATTGAGCTTTTTCACTTCTACTTCCATAAATTTTTTAAACTTCTGGTTCACCGCTTCCAGGCGCCCATTAAAAACAGCATACACCTCCTGTTGCTGGTCGGTGGGTTTGAAGTCCGCACCGTTCCCGGTAATGTCACTGGCCAGGGCACTGAGCCTGCCGTAGAGTTTCATGGGGGCCCTGAAGGCATCCTCCCGGGCTCCTGTAAGGTGTATATCGTACAGGGTGCCGGCAATGGATTCTGAGAGATTGCTCAGCTCTTCTGCCCGCTTCAGGTCCTCCTCATTTTCAAGTTTGGGGATGATCTCGGCCAGTTCCGCCCTGATCCCTTCCAGTTCATTTATCATGAGTACCGCAGTGTTGATGGCATCGCGAAGTTCCAGTGAAAAGGTCACCTGCTCCTGAATATCCTGTAGCGTACCCTCCGAAGCCGGATCCTTCAAGACGGTTAGTTCACGCACAAATTCCCGGTCCCCGACGATCAGCTTTACCTTATAGGTGTCCGGGACCACCCGCGGTCCGTATTGCCCGCGCATCAGGTCGAGGTCCCAGGTAACCAGGGGACGCCACCCTTCTCCATTGAGTTCCACCCAGGGCCTGCCCGGAGGCCTTGTCTGCAGTTTTGGCTTATAGGTCGGCTCGTAGCGCAGGTCCCACATCACCCGGTTGATTCCGGATCTGCCCGTGCCCTTGAGCGTTCTGATGACTTCATCTTCCGGGTTCAGAATTTGAATTTCCACCTTTTTGTCTGTACTGTCCTGCAGGTAATAATTGATATCCGCCCCATAGGCCGGGTTCCTTCCGGAGTTCATACTGGGGCCATCCGTCTTGATCGCTTCCTGCTCCTGGAAGCGGTAGGCAGGACGCAGGCTGAACAGATGGGCCTCCTCACCCATGGCATCCACATCGAATTCACGCAACGCGGCAATGTTATCCAGTATGAAGTATCCCCTGCCGTAGGTCCCCACAACCAGGTCATCAAAACGCTCCTGGATTTCCAGCCAGTAAACCGGGGCCGGCGGTAAGTTGTTGCTGAGGCGCATCCAGCCCTCCCCGTCATTGGTAGTGATATAGATGCCATTATCCACTCCCAGGTACAGCATGCCCTGGCGTTTGGGATCCTCTTTGATCACGTGGGCAAAACTGTGTACGGATTTCGGCACACCCTGACTGATCAGATTCCAGGTTCTTCCGTAGTCTTCCGTTTTATAGACATAGGGGTCAAAATCCCCCATCTGATGTAAATCAACGGATATATAGACGGTGCCCTTTGTATAACGGGAGACCTCGATATTCGCTATGGTACCCCACCGGGGCAGGCCTGAGATGTTCCCGGTAACATTCTCCCAGGATCCTCCCCCATCCCGGGTCAGGTGGACCTGCCCGTCATTGCTCCCGGTCCAGATAAGTCCTGGTTCCAGGGGAGATTCCACTATGCTGAACAACACAGACCCGTCAAATGTCATGAGGTTGTCAATGGCAATTCCCCCCGAACTCTGCTGGTGTGATTTGTCGTTCAGGGTCAGGTCGGGGCTTATCACCTGCCAGCTTTGACCGCCGTCATCGCTTTTGTGTACGAACTGACTTCCCACATAGACCCTGTGCCTGGCGTGGGGCGAAAAGGCCAGGGGGAAATTCCAGTGCCAGCGGTATTTCAGCTGGCCGGGTTCCCACCCGTATCCGGCTTCCGGCCAGACCCGTACGTCCCGGGCATGCCCGGTCCGGGCATTGTAGCGCTCCAGCCCGCCGTCATAACAACCGGACCATACAATATCATTGTCAAAAGGGTCCGGCTGGGCGAACCCGCTCTCGCATCCGCCCACCCCTTTCCACAGCCCCAGGGGGATATAGCCCTGGCGGCTGTTGCTGGGTCCTTTGTAGGAATAGCCGTCCTGCCGGTTGCCATAGACGTTGTATGGGATCTGGTCATCAACAGAAACATGATACATCTGGGCAATGGGAAGCACCACGCGCTGGAAGCTCTTGCCATGATTCAGGGTGATGCTGGCGCACCCGTCATGGGCGACCATCATACGGTCCGGATTGGTAGGGTCCAGCCAGATATCGTGGTTGTCACCCCCGGCCTTGTATCCCGATTCAAATGTCTTTCCCCCGTCTTTGGAAGTGCTGAATTTTACGCTGGCGAAATACACTTCATCCGGATCCCCTGGCGATACGGCCATCCGGGTATAATAGGGCGCCCTCTCCGCGATGTCGTGGTTTCGGGTCTGCAGCGTCCAGGTATCCCCGAAGTCCTCCGACCGGTAAAGCGCCGGGCTATCTATTTCGAACAGGGCATAAACGATGTCCGGTTCGGAGGGTGAAATAGCCACAGCGGTTTTGCCTACCGGGTTCTTATCACCACCGGGAAGTCCTTTATCTGAGAGGGCTTCCCAGGTCTGGCCTCCGTCCAGGGATCGGTACACGCCCCCGCCGGGTCCCCCGCTGTGCAGCCCCCAGGTGTTGATATGAATTGACCACATGCCCACCAGCAGGCGGTCCGGATTCTGCGGGTCCATGGCGAGTTCTGCCGCCCCGGTATTTTCGTACAAGAAAA
>SBFL01000122.1 GCA_006227965.1 Bacteroidota bacterium
AGTTCGGAAATATCCCGACCCTTGTGGCCATCAACCTGCTTTGGGTGGGGATTTGCATCTACGCCTACTATTTGATTACCCCCCTTGATTTCTATATCGCTGCAGGAATTGTCGGCCTTGTCATGGGGGGGATTCAGGCGTTGTCCCGCTCCACCTATTCAAAATTCCTCCCGGAGACCCGGGATACTACTTCCTTTTTCAGTTTTTATGATGTGGCCGAGAAGATCGGTATTGTTATCGGGACTTTTCTGTATGGGTTTGTAGCCCAGTTTACCGGGAGCATGCGCAACGCCACAATATTCCTGGGGCTATTCTTCCTCGGGGGGATCTTCCTGCTGCTGCGCGTTCCCCGCAGGGCATAAAAAAACCCCGAAGCAGCGCATAACTCACTTCGGGGGACTGATTCGTCTTTTGATCCTATCCTTTGGTAATGTCTCCGGACCCCGAGGTCTTGGAGTCGATTTTTTCAGGATTACCTCTGTAGTGAATATCACCCGAACCGGAAACCCGTGCCTTGATATATTCGGTGGCCGTCACCCTGATGTCGGCGGAGCCTGAAACCCTGGCATCCACTTCCCTTGCGGAAAGCTCATAGGCCTTTACATCTCCGGAGCCCGAAACCGTTATCGTCAGTTTGTCGCTGGATCCTTTCAGGACGATATCCCCGGATCCGGAAAGCGTCACCTCCGCCTGGTTACTTTCTATTTCAAGGTCCATATCCCCAGAGCCAGACATGACCACCTCCAAATTGTCCGAGGCCAGTTTTGTCTTTCCCTCTACATCTCCCGATCCTGAAAGTACCACGGAATTGATATCTTCAACCGGAATGGTAATAAGGATCCCTTTTCCTTTCCAGGAAGAAGGCTGCAGGTTGTATCCTGATTCAGTCTTAACAGTAAGCCTGCCATTTTTGACCTTGGTCTCAATGTGCTCCAGCAGGTTTTCCTCCCCGCTCAAAGTAAGGCTCCCTTCCTTTCCGGATACCAGTTCGACATCGAACCAGCCGGCTACAGAAACGGCATCATAGCTTTCGAGGTTTCGTTCTTCGGTCACCATATTGCCATTCCCTTTGATGCGTTTGCCCCACTGGGCAGAAGCGGAAAAGGCGATCAATAAACTGGCGCCAAGAAGTACTAATTTTTTCATCGGTTTTAAAGTTTAGAGTTATCAGTTCTTATTAAGGGTAATATTTCCATAATCGCTTTTGATGGACATTGTTTTACCGCTGCCCTGGCTGCCGTGATACCCGCTGTAATAGCGGCTGCTTGATTTCTCCCGGCTAACGCTGATCTCGAGGTCCTCCTTGCCTTTTACCCCGGCGTAATCCGTCTGGATCTCAAAATCAAAATGGTAACCGGAGTTGTACCCGATCTTTATCCCGGTGTAGTCAGTCGCAATGGACACATCCCCGGCGTCGGAGGCCATTTCTTCTATACTGATACCCCCGTAGTCCGCCTGTATGTTCACATTGCCATGAACGGTTCCCAGCTTGACGTTGATGTAATCCCCCGTTCCGAGGACATTGTTCACATTCCCTGCTTCCAGGCTTCCGTAATCACAGCTGTATTCCAGGTTTTCCATTTCCCCGATCACTGCATTGGTATAATCTGCACGCAGCTGGAGGTCCCCGGTCTTATTGATAGTAAATCCTGAATAATCCGCCCGTATCTCCCCGCTGTTCATATAACCAATGGTCGATTTGGAGGTGTAGTCAAAGCTCAACTGGTTGTTGCGCCCTCGCAATTCCCCGAGATCCAGGCGGCCGTAGTCACAGCTTATCTTGGCGTGCCCGTCAACCCTGTCCAGGCTGATGTTCCCATAATCATTGCTAAGGTGCACACTGTTTTTGACCGGCATCTTAACGTTGTAATTGATCTGCATGTTTACGTTCTTTCCAACCGAATTCCAGCCGGAACCTTTGTTAAAGATCGTCTTTGCTGAGACCTGATCCATGGAGGCGTCAAAGTCTACTGTGATCTCCTCGAGTCGTTTGTCGACCTTGCTTTCATTGTTCCCGTTGACGGTAATGTGCACTTCGATGACAATGCGGTTCTCATCCCAGGAATTCAGTACCAGGTTCCCATAACTGTTGTTGATCTTCAGGAGGGCATCTGCATTTACATTGAATTCCTTGCGGATGGTCTTCTCCTTGGTGTGCAATCCTTTAAGGTCATTGGCCAGGCCGCCCGAGGTGATGCCTATGGCGACAAAGACCATTAGTACCTTCTTAAATAACATTCGTTTCATGAGTTTCGTTTTTGAATTGTTTGACTTCTTCTATTCGTTTCATTACCTCCTGTAACAGGTCGATCCTGGTTTGGAAATTCTGGATCATGGCATTCAGGATCATTTTACTGTTGCCTCCTGCAACCAGGTCCTGCTCCATCCCTACATAATCCGATTCGAGTTTTTCCAGTTGCAGCAGCGTATCTTCGATCAGTGGTTGCGTTTCCGGACTGCTCATCTCCTTCAGGACTTGGACCTGGCGGGACACCAGCCCGGCAAAATACATGGAGGTTTCAGACACTTCCGGAGAAATATTTGCCACCTGGTCCTGCAGGTTTGGTTCTGACCTAAACAGGAATACAGAGGCTGCCAGTAGCAGGGCGATGGATGCCGCGATAGACAGGTGCCGCCACCAGGGGCTGCTTCCCGCCGAATCATTCCGGCTACCGGAATGCTCCAGGCGATTCAGGAAACGCTCCCGGTGCCCGCCTGGCGGTGAAGCCACGTCAAAGGAACCCTGGAGTTTCCCGAATAAATCTTCTATAGAGTCATTGTGTTTCATGATCGGATGTCATTAATTTCTTTTTCAAACTTTTTTTTGCCCGGGAGATCAGCGTTCTGCAATTCCCGTAGCTTATGTCCATAATTTCACTGATTTCCTCGTAATCATATCCTTCTATAAAGTGTAAGGTCAAAGAAACTCTGTAACTGTCCTTAAGCTGTTTCATGGTTTCCAGCACTTTTTGAGCCATTCGTTCTGTACTCCCCTGACCAACTTCAGCCCCATTGTTATCTTCGACCTTGTACAGTACACTTTCAAGAGGTACCTCCTGCATTTTTTGTTGCTTTCGGTACTGGTAAATACTGTTGTTGATCACGATCCGTTTAAGCCAGGCCCCGAATGTCACCTCCCCTTTAAAGGTTTCCAGTTTGGTGAAGGCATTCAGAAAGGAATCCTGCAGGATATCCTCAGCCGTGGCCGGGTCTTTTACGATCCGCAGCGCCGTGTTGTACATGGCGTGGTAATACCGGTCGTAAACCTCCAGTTGGGCCCGCCTGTCGTTTTTTAAACAGGCCTGTAACAACACTTCAGTATTTTCGTAATGGCGGCTCAAAAAGTGTTCGTTTGTCTTATAGATGATCTAATTTACGGATTGTTACACTTTGGCCGGGAGAATCTTTCGGACTTGGCATGAGAATTGCCTCATAGAAGCGTAGAATCGGGTCATTCAATGCCGTTGAGCGCTGATAATGAAGATTAAAGGATCAGGATTGTCCCTAATCGGAATGAATATTTCTGTCCCAAGGTGACAGAATGACCGAAAAATACCCTATGGCAAGATCAAAATTTATAACGTTTGACAAACTGTCGCTTCAGGAACTGGACCAGGATTCCGAACTCATACCCCTGCTGAGTCCGGAAGACGAGCAGGAAATGAACAACGAGGAACTGCCGGAAACTCTGCCGATACTCCCATTGCGAAACACCGTGCTTTTTCCCGGGGTGGTGATCCCCATAACGGCCGGCCGGGATAAATCCATTCACCTAATAAAGGATGCCAACCAGGGAGCCAAGGTCATCGGAGTGGTTGCCCAAAAGGATGAAACCGTGGAAAACCCAGGAATCCAGGACATCAATACCCTGGGGACCGTGGCCAGGATCCTCCGGGTACTCAAGATGCCGGATGGAAACACAACCGTGATCATTCAGGGGAAAAAGCGCTTTGAAATTGCAGAAATACTCACAGAAGAGCCCTACATGACAGCCACCATCCGGGAGACCCGCGAAAGCCGCCCGGATGAGACCAGCGTGGAGTTCACCACCATTATTGACTCCATCAAGGAACTGGCCCTTAAGATCATTAAGGACAACCCGAACATCCCAAGTGAGGCAGCCTTTG
>SBFL01000158.1 GCA_006227965.1 Bacteroidota bacterium
CGTCCTGATACCCGCTGCCTTATACACTCTCTGGGTGTCAGGGACACCGCCGTATTCACCGGTAAGCTGGTTTTTTACAAAATTGGTCTTTTGGTTGTAGGCATTTACAGCACCAATCAAGGTGTTGTTGGAAATGTTATCCAGGTGCCCGCGGAACCTCAGCCAGGGCCCAGCCATGGAAATATGGTCGGTGGTACACTTGCCAAACGCCTTGATCAGGAGCTTCATACCCTTTAGTTCTGCGGGTTTGATGGGTTCAAACGGGTCGAGCAGCTGAAGTCGTTCTGATCCCTTTGCCACGACCACCTCCACAGTGCTGCCGTCCTCCTTAGGGGCTATGTAGCCGGCATCCTCTACGGCAAATCCTTCCGGCGGCAATTCATAGCCACGGGGTTCGTCCAGCCGTACTTCCTCCCCGTCCTCGTTGACCAGGGTGTCCACCATGGGGTTGAAATCCAGCCGACCGGCAATTGCAATGGCCGTAACCAGTTCTGGAGACCCCACAAAGGCAAGTGTATTTGGGTTTCCGTCTGCCCGCTTGGCAAAGTTCCGGTTAAAGGAATGCACGATAGTATTCCTCGGCCCCTTGGCGGCATTATCACCATAACGATCCCACATCCCAATGCAAGGGCCGCATGCATTGGCAAAAACAGTGGCCCCAATGTTGTTGAAAGTATCTATAAAACCATCCCGCTCGATGGTGTAGCGCACCTGTTCCGAACCGGGAGTGATGGTAAAGTTAGCCTTGGTCCTGAGTTTCTTGTCCGCTACTTGTTTTGCCAGAGAGGCAGCGCGTGAGATATCCTCATAGGATGAATTCGTACAGGAACCGATCAGTCCGTATTCAACGCGCACAGGCCAGTCATTCTCACGGGCCGCTTCCCTCATTTTTGATATGGGGGTGGCCAGATCCGGAGTAAAGGGCCCATTCAAATGAGGTTCCAGGGTGGACAGGTCTATTTCGATCAGCTGATCAAAAAATGCCCCGGGATTTTCGTATACCTCCGGGTCTGCAGTCAGGTAAGGAGCGATTTCACGGGCAGCATCTGCCACATCCGCCCGGTTGGTAGCCCTCAGATAACGGTCCATGGAATCGTCATATCCAAACGTCGAAGTAGTGGCCCCAACCTCGGCGCCCATATTACATATTGTTCCCTTTCCCGTACAGGACATCGATGTGGCCCCTTCCCCGAAATATTCGATGATGGCACCGGTACCCCCTTTGACCGTTAGGATATCCGCCACTTTCAGAATCACATCTTTGGGGGCTGTCCAGCCGCTCAGTTTCCCGGTCAGCTTCACCCCGATCAATTTCGGAAACTTTAGTTCCCAGGGCATCCCGGCCATGACATCCACCGCGTCAGCACCTCCTACCCCGATGGCAACCATGCCCAGTCCTCCGGCGTTAACTGTATGTGAGTCAGTCCCGATCATCATACCCCCCGGGAACGCATAATTTTCCAGGACCACCTGGTGGATGATCCCCGCCCCCGGTTTCCAAAACCCGATGCCGTATTTATTGGATACTGATTCCAGGAAATCAAATACCTCATTGCTGGTCTCATTAGCCCGTTTCAGGTCCGCCTTTGCCCCTACCTTGGCCTGGATAAGGTGATCACAATGCACCGTGGTCGGAACCGCAGCCCTGGGCTTTCCCGCATGCATGAATTGCAAAAGGGCCATCTGAGCCGTGGCATCCTGACATGCTACCCGGTCTGGAGCGAAATCCACATAATCCTTTCCACGCGAAAATACCTTATCCGGGGCACCATCCCAGAGGTGGGAATACAGAATTTTCTCCGCAAGGGTAAGAGGTCTTCCGGACAGGTTGCGCGCCTTGTCGACACGCGCTGGAATCCCGGCGTAGACCTTTTTAATCATGTCTATATCAAATGCCATTTTTTAAAAGGGTTTCTTGGTTCGTATCGCCCTCAAAAGTACTAAAATCAAAGGGTATTTAAAACTATTCCAGCGCTCAAAGTACCGATTTGTGAAATTGGCAAATCCCGGTTTAAAAGTACGGTAGAACAGCAATCCGAGCGGGCTGGAATTTTCATTCTGGTGAGGAAATACAGGTAATTTTTACGGGTATTGGCAGTAAGAAAAACCCCCGCTGCACTTTTTTAGGTTTCTCAACTGCAGATAGGACCCGGGCAGGGTGAAATTGTTTTGCGGGGTTGGGGGTTATCTTGGTTCAGGGGGGGGGGAGGGGGACAGGCCCCTAAATACCTGCCTCAGAGCAATTGCTCAATAATCGCCTCATCGGTAATACCCTCTGCCTCGGCCTTGTAGTTCTTTAGGATCCTGTGCCGCAATATCCCCCTGGAAACCGCCTTTACATCGGCTATATCGGGGGAGAAACGACCCGCTACAGCTGCATGCGCCTTAGCTGCCAGAACCAGGTTCTGAGAGGCTCTCGGGCCAGCTCCCCAATCCAGGTATTGATTGACCAGCTCAGAAGCATTTTCCTGACCGGGCCTCGTTTTCTGGGCCAGTTCCACGGCATACCGAACCACATTGTCAGGAACGGGTATCCTGCGGATCAGATGCTGCACTTCCAAGATTTCCTCCGCCGAGAAAAGGGTGGAAAGCTCTGGTTCTTCGTCGTCTGTAGTATTTTTGACCACCTGAATTTCTTCCTCCAAAGTCGGATATTCCAAATGGATGGCAAACATGAACCGGTCAAGCTGTGCCTCGGGAAGCGGATAGGTTCCCTCCTGCTCTATCGGATTC
Organism: Bacteroidota bacterium; assembly: GCA_006227965.1. Lineage (GTDB taxonomy): Bacteria > Bacteroidota > Bacteroidia > Flavobacteriales > Flavobacteriaceae > Robiginitalea. The sequence continues at coordinate 2,734 of SBFL01000158.1, forward strand.
TGGGTCGCCAGCACAAAATAGGGGTTTGGCAGCTTGTGCTGTCTGCCGGTGATGGTAACTGCACGTTCCTGCATGGCCTCCAGCAGGGCGGCCTGGGTCTTGGGTGGTGTCCGGTTGATTTCGTCTGCCAGGATGATATTTGCAAAGATGGGGCCCTTCACAAAAACAAAATTTCGGTTCTGGTCCAGGACCTCACTACCGAGGATGTCACTAGGCATCAGGTCCGGAGTAAACTGAATTCTTTTGAAGTCCAGCCCAAGGGTTCTGGCTATGGTATTCACCATAAGGGTCTTGGCGAGCCCAGGCACCCCTATTAACAGGGAATGCCCACCTGTGTATATGGACCAGAGGACTTGGTCAACCACATCATCCTGTCCCACAATGACTTTTGCTATCTCCCTTTTGAGGGCCTGATGCTTTTCCACCAGGCGCCCTACGGCATCCACATCTGACATACTTATTCCTTTAACCAGTTATTGGAAAAACTACAATCCCGGTATTCGGAATCCAGGCTGATATAGGTTTCCTCAATATGCTCGGTCATCCATTCCCGAATGGCCTTGAACTGCTTATCGCGACGTGCAAGTTCCTGAATTTTGAGGTAATCCCGGGCAAAGTCAGCCTCATGTTCATCAAAGCGGTTAGACACCATCAGGATTTTATAAGAGGGGGGGCCTCCCCTGAGGTCCGGTTCAAGAATTGGGTTCGAGATTTCATTGTCCTTGAGATTTCTGACCTGATTGTATAGCTTAGGGTCCATTTTTGTCAATTCGAAACTTGAACTGAAATCACTCGGATTACGGAGTAAACCCCCGTCAAATTTGGTTTCCTTCTCATCCGAAAAATTCCGGGCTGCTTCCCCAAAGGTATACTTGCCTTCCATGATATGCGTCCGGATACTGTCCAGTTCTTCACGGGCCGAATCCAGGGCTTTTTGCGGGACCTCAGGCTGAATAAGGATATGGCGGAGGTCCAGTTCCTGACCCCTGATTTTTTCAATGAATATGATGTGAAATCCAAATGGGGACTCGAAAGGTTCCGAAATCTCCCCTTCCCTCAGGCTGAATGCCACATCCTTGAATTCTTTTACAAAAGGGGTCTGGCGGGTCATGGAATAAAAGCCTCCCTTGGACTTGGAACCCGGATCCTGGGAATACAGGATGGCCTTGACCCTGAAACTGGCCCCGTTGTCCTCGACATCCTCCTTTATCTCGTTGAGCAGGTCGATTACTTTCTGCTTTTCAGATTCAGGTATTTCGGGCTTTTTAACGATCTGGGCAATCTCGAGTTCGGCTCCGAAAACAGGCTTTTCATCTTCGGGGATGCTGTTAAAGAATTGTCTGACCTCCTCAGGGGTTACTTCTATCTCACCCACGATGTTCTGCTGCA
>SBFL01000028.1 GCA_006227965.1 Bacteroidota bacterium
GAAATGCTGGAGGGCCTGCGCTCCTGGAACGCATTTAATGAATTTGGGTCTGACGATCTTGATTTTTTCCTTCAGGAGGAGCTGGAGGCCGCCAATGAAAAATATGAACGCGGCGTAAAAGAAGACCTTCTGATAGATTACCTGATGAGGCGGCTTGCAGATCTGTACCACCTGCGCTATGGCGGCCCGGACCCCAATGAGATCTTTCCCGGATAGGGCAAGACTTAATTTAAGGTTCTTCCGCAGGCCTTTCCTATCCGTACTTTATCTACCCTGAAATTCATACGGGACAGCAGGATTGGCACGGCGCCAGCCTTATTGAAAGCGACATGCCCTAAAATTTATGTCAATAACACTTGACATTTAGATCTAATTAGCTATATTTGTCAAATAAACTTTACAAATAGACAATAATAGTTTACAATAAAACCTGTTGTTATGAATACAAAAAACACGCGAAAACAAAATCAGGGCCGGCTTGCCATGTGGACTTTATCATGGACGGCTTCCACCGCCCTGGTAGCTTTCGGACCCAAATTCCTGTGGAATGAATCTACCGGGCCGACCCTGCTTGCACTCCTGCTGAATGTCGGGATTGGAGTTGGCATGATTCTGGCCAACCGGCGCCTTTTTGAAGGCCTGGACGAACTGGAACGAAAAATCCACCTGGAAGCCCTGGCACTTACCATGGGACTCACCCTGATCGTGGGGATAGCGTATTCCCTGCTGGATAGCACAAACATCATTCCCTGGGATGCCGAGATCAGCTTCCTGGTGATTTTCATGGGCTTGTGTTATTTGGCCGCCCTGGTCCTCAACCAGAGGCGGTATCGCTAACCATTGAAGATACCGAGATGAAGAACAGAATACGTGTTTTGAGGGCAGAAAAGCGATGGACTCAGGAAGACCTGGCCCTGGAAGTAGGGGTTTCCCGTCAGACGATAAATGCCATTGAAAAGGAGAAGTTTGACCCCAGCCTTCCAACCGCCTTCCGTATCGCACGACTCTTTGACCTGCCTATTGAAAAAGTGTTTGATTATGAGGATGAATAGGCACGGACCTTTCTTTTTATAAAGGTAACAGAGGGTCATTTCCACCCTCTGCCTTAAGGCAGGCCCCGATTGGGGAAAATCAGCTACATTAGTAAGGAAAAACCGCCGGGCTTGTTGTTTGCCTTTACTTCCGGATTGTTGGCTGCCATGCTGCACGTGATCTCAGGACCGGATCACCTGGCCGCGGTAACTCCTTTTGCCATTGAGCGCAAGAAAAGGGCCTGGAAAATAGGAGCCATATGGGGCCTGGCGCATTTAACAGGAATGCTGCTTATCGGATTCCTGTTCCTTTTGTTTCGGGAACTCATCCCTGTGGAAGCGATTTCCGCTTACAGCGAGCAGCTGGTGGGCCTGGTCCTGGTGATCGTTGGATTCTGGGCACTTTATTCGGTTTTCAGGAAAAATGCGATCCATACCCACACGCATATTCACGAAAACGGTTCCCCTTATATGCATAAGCACCCCCATTCGCATGAGGGCGGCAGTTCCCACCAACACAGCCATGAGCACCCTCCAAAACGGCATGGGGTAGCGGCATTTTCAATTGGGTTTCTTCACGGATTGGCCGGGATAGCCCATTTCCTGTTGTTCCTTCCGGTTTTGGGTTTTGATTCTCAGCAAGAAGCCAACTCTTATATCATCGGGTTCGGGACCGGTACCGTCCTGGCCATGGCTATATTTACAATGGTATTGGGGCAGGTTTCAGAGCTGGCCAAAAACTGGCACAACCCCATATTTTTCCGTGGAATCCGCGTTGCGGGGGGATTATTCGCCCTGATTATAGGGGTGTACTGGATGCTCAGTTATTAACAGATCCGCGGGAGCTGCTCGCCGATCAGGGGAGTGACTATTCGGGTTCCCCCTACCGGACTTTTCATAACGACCTTCCCTGGATGTGCCCCGAGCAATTCCCCCACCAGGGCAGCCTTTGAACCTTTTGGGTGTTGATTCATAAATTGGAGGATATCGGTGCTAACTGCAGGATTTACAATCGCACAGAAAATCCCTTCATTCGCTACGTACAGGGGGTCCAGGCCAAGGATTTCGCAGGCAGCTGCGACCTGTTTTTCCAGGGGAATAGCATTTTCCCTGAGCAAAATCCCGAGGCCGCTGTCCTGGGCGATCTCTGAACATACCCCGGAAAGTCCCCCACGGGTCGGGTCCCTCAGGAGGTGGATGTCAGCCCCAAAGATATCCAGTAGTTCACGAACCATGTGGTTCAGGCAGGTGGTGTCACTCTGTATATCCGACTCGAATTCCAGGCCTTCACGCTCGGAAAGAATGGCCATGCCATGCGCGGCAATCGGCCCACTGACCAGGATGTGGTCACCCTCCCTGACCCGGTCCATGGAGATTTGCCCTTTCGGGTGGGGGTTCCCGATACCGGTCGTATTGATAAAAATCTTATCTCCCTTGCCGCTCTCGACCACCTTGGTATCTCCGGTAACCACCTGAACCCCTGCTTCCTCCGCAGCCCTTCTCACAGATTCAACAACCCTGAGGAACTGTGCCATCTCCAGTCCTTCCTCAATGATAAATCCGAGGCTGATAAATTCCGGGATGGCACCACACATAGCGACGTCGTTAACGGTTCCGTTCACGGCCAGCTCCCCGATATCCCCCCCTCGAAAAAAGATGGGGGAAACCACAAAACTGTCCGTGGAGATGACCACGGGACCCTTCAAAGGGACGATGGCCCCGTCGTGCTTTTGCTCCAGGTAAGGATTCCGGAAGGTATTGAAGACGATCTGGTCAAGCAGTTCCCGGGTCATTTGACCGCCGCTGCCATGGGCCAGCTGGATCGTGCTTGGTAGGGGATGGGAGGTTTTCATAAAGCGTGGTTAGGTATTGGTACTCGCAAAATGGTAGTAGGCTGCACAGGCACCTTCAGAGGATACCATAGGGGCCCCCAAAGGTGTTCTGGGAGTACATTTCGTCCCGAAATGCGGGCACTGATGTGGTTTTTTCTGACCTTTCAGAATAGCCCCGGCTATACATTCCCCGGGATCCTGTGGCCGTTCTTTCTCCAGACTGAACCGTCTTCCGGCATCATAGGCATGGTACTCCTCTTTAAGGGCATAACCGCTCATGGGGATGGTCCCTATACCCCTCCATTGACGATCCGCCACTTCAAAAACCTGATGGATGACGTTCTGCGCCGCCAGATTACCCTCTTCTGTTACGGCCCGGGCATACTGGTTCTCCACCCGGTATTCCCCTTTCTCCAGCTGGGCGACCGCCCTGTAGATCCCCTGCACAAGGTCCAGGGGTTCGAAACCGGTAACCACAATGGGAATCTTGTATTTTTCTGCAATCGGGTGGTACTGCCGGTACCCCATGATGGCACAGACGTGCCCGGCGCCAAGGAAGGCATCAATGGCACATAATGGATCGTCCAGGATTCCCTCCATGGCAGGAGGCACCAGCACGTGGGAGACCAGAATGGAATAGTTGGACAACCCCTCCTTTTCCGCCTGCAGGACAGACAGGGCATTGGCCGGAGCGGTGGTTTCGAACCCAACGGCGAAAAAGACCACCTCCCGGTCCGGGTTTTCCTTTGCGATGCGGATGGCTTCCAATGGAGAATACAGGATCCTGAGATCGCCCCCCCTGGATTTTGCCTCCTGAAGGCTGATGGTACTGCCCGGTACCCGGACCATATCCCCGAATGAACAAAGGATGACCCCCTGTTCCATAAGTTCCACCGCCAGGTCAATGAGTTGCATGGGAGTCACGCAGACCGGGCACCCGGGCCCGTGGATCATCTGGATTTCCTCCGGGAGTAGCTCCAGCAAACCGTTGCGCACCAGGCTGTGGGTCTGCCCGCCACAAATCTCCATGATCTTCCAGGGTCGGGTAACCACCTTTTCGATCTGGCGTATGACCTGCTGGGTTGCTTCCAGGTCACGGTATTCGGTCAGGTGTTTCATTCAAGTACAATTCAGATGGTACATAAGTTGACCGAAAGGAATGTTTTCGTCGTTGGGGCTGAATTCTTCGTGAAAGAAGAGTTCAAACCCCGGATTGAGGTGATCCAATAATCCCACGAG
>SBFL01000170.1 GCA_006227965.1 Bacteroidota bacterium
AACCCAACCTTCACCAGTTTTGGGGTTTCACTGGCAATAACAATCCCGCTGGGGGAATACTTTGAAGACAAGCTGATAAACCTGGGCAGCAACCGGTTTGTATTCAGGCCCCAGGTGGGGATGATACATTACTGGGGGCAGTGGTCCTTTGAATTGACGGGTTCCGTTTTTCTGTACACCCGGAACCCTGAATTTTTCAATGAATCCGAGCGGGAACAGAAGCCCACATTTGCAATGCAATCACATTTGGTAAAAGAGCTTAGAAAAGGCGCATGGCTATCCTTAAGTGCCGGATATGGTTTGGGAGGAGAATCGGTTATCAACAGGCAGCCGAACGGGGATTTTCGGTCCAATTTGCTGGTTTCAGCCTCCTATAGTTTGATGATTGCCAAAAGACAGGGTATGAAGCTTACGTACATCCGGGCTGAATCGCTGGAAGATATAGGCTCCAATACCAACAACTTTATTTTATCCTGGTTTGTCAGTTTTTGATTATTTCCACGAGTAAAATCCCAGAGACACTCAGACTCACCAGGACAACATGCCAACAGTGAGATCCTGTTGGCCCCGGGAGCCTAGTGATCCCTGTTTTTACGCAGCACCTCTCCGGCCTTCAGATGCTGAAACTCCCCATTTAAAACGGAAACCTGCCCATTGATGATAACGTGGGGGATGCCCTCCGGGTACTGATGGGGGCTTTCGAAAGTGGCCTTGTCGGCCACGGTTTTGGGGTTGAAGACCACCACATCTGCCTTCATCCCTTGCCGGAGCAGGCCCCGGTCTGTCAGCCCCATGGTAAGCGCCGGCAATCCGGTCATTTTATAGACAGCCTCTGGAAGTGGAATCGTCTTTTTTTCGCGGACATATTGGCCCAACACCCTGGGAAAGGTGCCGTACCACCGCGGGTGCGGATGCCCCATGCCGGGTGCCACCAGCCGGCCATCCGAGGCGATCATGGTCTGCGGGTGTTTCATGATCTGGGCAACATCCTGCTCATCCATGGCGTGAAATACACAGGAAGCCCCGCCCCTGACCTGGGCGTCGATGACCAGCTCCGCCCCGTTTTCCATTGTAGGCTCCAATCCTTTAAGCGCGCTCCAGTACTGCAGGGTCTTGCCCTCCAGCTCGGGCATCCAGGATACCTTGGCAAACTGTACCCGGTCCAGGTCTGCCCCGCCCCGGTCATTGATGAGGTTCAGTACGATCCCCGTCTTGATGCTGTCTCTCAGTTGAGGATCTTTCAGGCGTTCCCGGAAGGCGTCATTTCCCCCGGCCCTTGCCCACCCCGGGATCAGGATGGAAATGCTTGTGTAGCTCGCGCTGTAGGGATACTGGTCTATTTTGATATCCAGCCCTGCAGCCCTTGCAGAATCTACCATCGCCAGGGTCTCTGAGCTTTTTCCCCACATGGGTTTGCCAACCACCTTGTGGTGGGTCAGGACCACGGGGATGTTGGCCCCTTTCGAAATCTCGACCGCCTCTTTGACTGATTCAAGAAGGCCCAGGCCTTCTTCCCTCAAATGGGAGGTATAGATGCCCCCTCCTGCAGAGGCAATTTTTGACAGGGCAATTACCTCACCTATTTCTGAAAAAGCGCCGGGCAGGTACTTTAGCCCCGTGGAAATCCCAAAGGCACCTTCCTGCATACCCCTTGAGATCTGGCCCTTCATCTGCTCCAGTTCTTCCGGAGTAGGCGCCCTGTTTTCCAGCCCCATTATATTCCTTCTCACCGTATTATGCCCAATGAGGTAGCCTACATTCATCCCCACGCCAACCTGCTCAAGCGTATCGAGATACTTGCCAAATGGCCATGGGCTCGACCCGTCCGGACCTCCCAGGGCTGTGGTTACGCCCTGCCTGATGTGGCTTTCGCATTCGGAAAGTTCCAGGATGGGGTCCAGGTGGGTGTGCAGGTCTATAAAGCCCGGGGCCACTATAAGCCCCCCGGCATCGATCTCCGTTTTGCCAACGGCACCGGAAAGGTCCCCTACAGCAATGATGGCATCCCCATTTATCCCAACATCCCCGGCAAATGGTTCCCTTCCGGTGCCGTCCAGGATCTGTCCGTTCTTTATCAGGACGTCATAGGTTTCAGAGCAGGAACAGGCAGTTGCGAAAAAGGCTAAAAAAAGGAAGGTGAATAGTGCTTTCATTTTATGGGTTGGGGCGTTTTATTTCCTGATGTAATTTTTTGTCAGAGTTGTCCAAAAAACCGGGAGCAATTGAGGTTATTTATCAATATTCAACTCATGGGATATTGCGGCTTGCAGGTCCTCCATTTCCTTCAGGATACTCAGGATCCTATTTTTGGCATTTAACCCCACCAAGCGTTTCACGTTAATTAACCTGAGTAAATCCGGATCCTGCAAAATCCCTTCCTTTCCCTCCTGGACCAATACAACCGGTCCGTCTGGTTCAACAACCTTCCTGTGGACGTATAACCGGTCAATTAGGGCCAGGGTGCGCTGGTTGTTACCTCTTGTAATTTCCACAATGAACCTGTCAATCCGGGGAAGTTGGAAGTCGTAAAAAGTGATGATCTCCTCGCGGAGTTTTTTGTTAGTGATGCGTTCCAAACCGTTTGATTTCAGTGTTTGGTATGCCCCGGTATTATAGGCAAAATCAGGGGAACGCAGCATCAGGGCCAGGTGTTTATTGACCGTATCCATACGGTCGTTTGGAGTGCCATACAGCATGAGGACGGTGTCTCCATGGGCCAGAAATCTGTCAATCCAACGAAGTGCGGTATTTGTATTATGGTCGATATCTTTTTGGAGGGACAAACGTATTTCACCCAGAAGCTCTCTCTGGTATTCGTCGTTTTCCCTGCCTTCATTCCAGGTGTTTATCTGCAGGGCTATCAGAATCCCAATGACCACCAGGACAATTTCCCCGAGGGCATAAAGAATGTATTTGCTGAGCTTATTCTCGGTCAGCAGCTTTTGGCGGATTTGGCGGAAAAAACGGAACATCAAAGAGGCTGATTATCCCGTCAAAATACGAAAAAGGAGCAAAGGCCCTGGCATAAATGCGTAAATTACACAGGATGAAAAAACGCTAGGGGTGTTCTGTATTTAGAAGCGAAATTGATGGCTGAACAAAACCGAATTGCGAAAATTCTCCGTCTGATTGACCTGGTTTGGGGATCCATAAGCCTGTTGTTTATGATTTTTATGGTAAGGGTGCATATTGAGGGCGCCTTTACCGGGGAAAGTGACGGCGGGGGCTTTGGCTCAACGACTGATTTGGTTTCTTTCATCTTCTTTCCCCATAATACAATGCTTCGTCTGGCCCTTGCCTGGAAGTGGGAGGGATAAGGGTTAGATTGGGAGTTACTCCGGATTATTTACGAAACGGCATTGGAGCCCATGTATTCTTAATTTGTTTCACAAGCCCTGTCAGTAGTTTGCCAGGTCCAATTTCCTTAAAATCCGTTGCTCCATCCTCAAGCATGTGCAGAATAGTATGCCGCCACATTACGGGATGTGTCAATTGATCGATCAAATTCTTTTTGATCAAATCAACATCTTCAGTGGGCCTCCCTGTTACATTTTGATAAACAGGGCAAAAGGGTTTTTTGAAGCTCGTTTCCTCTATTGCCATTTTATACTCTTCGACTATTGGCTCCATATAGGGGGAGTGGAAAGCCCCGTTTACAGGTAATTTTACAACCCTACTAGCAGCAGGGCTTAACTTTTCTATTGCTCTCTGTAGCGCATTTATTTCGCCCGAAATTACTACTTGATGCAAAGAATTATAATTAGCAGGCACTACAACCCCATCTACCTGACGGCACACATCTCTTACGATAACATCATAAAGACCAACCACAACGGCCATGCCTGTATTTTCAGCATCACAAACTTTTTGCATCAGGGCTGCGCGCCTTGAAATGAGATTCAGAGCAGATTCAAAATCCAGGGATCCGACTGCAGCCAAAGCAGAGATCTCACCCATGGAATGTCCGGCAACCATGTCGGGATTAAAATCATCCCCAAGGATTTTAGAAAGAATATAGGAATGCAAAAAGATTGCAGGTTGCGAATACCTGGTTTGCCTCAATTCTTTGGCAGAACCTTCGAACA
>SBFL01000021.1 GCA_006227965.1 Bacteroidota bacterium
TCAGGGATTTTGTCAGCTCTGCTCCGCTGTGTACTTCCAGCAGGACTTCCAGCCCCAGGGAATGGGCTTTTTCGCTCAGGGCATTCAGATCGGATTCCGTCAGCACAGCGGCTATCAGCAGGATGGCATCTGCCCCATAGGCTTTGGCCTCCAGAATTTGATAGGGATCCACTATGAATTCCTTGCGAAGCAACGGGATGTCCGTACTGGCTCGGGCCAGAAGCAGGTCTTCCAGGGAGCCGCCAAAATATTTCCCGTCTGTCAGCACGGATATGCCGGCGGCTCCGGCTTTTTCATAGCCCTTTACCACCCGGGATACGCTGCATGCCTGGTTGATGACCGCCCGGGAAGGGGATCGCCTTTTGTGTTCTGCGATGATCCCTGCGGGCCTTCCAAGCAGAGCTTCTTTCAGGGATCGGGTTTTCCGGGATACAAGGCCGAAATCCTCCAGCGCAGCTTCGGGCATCACACTTTTCTTCAGGGCTACCTCGGCTTTTTTATCCAGAATGATCTGATGGAGAATGTTCATGTCACAAATTAGAATCTCAGGTGCTTAGCTCCCGCAATTGTTTAAATGTCCTGAGGGCATTCCCGCTTTTCAGGGATTCCCTGGCCTTTTCATACCCTTCCCGGGGGGTACCTCCCTTTGCCGTTGCAATGGCTATCCCGGCATTGGCGCAAACCACGGCCTCCTGTGCAGGGGTGCCTTTCCCCTGCAACACGTTCATGAAAATACCGGCTGCCTCTTCCACAGTTTTTCCTCCAAGAATCTGTCCCGGGGTCAGGGGTTCCAGGTTTAGGTCTTCCGGCCGGAGTACCGACTCCACGGTATTTCCGATGACCTTGGTGTCTCCGGTCAGGGAGATTTCATCATATCCGTCAAGGGCATGGAGGATGCTGAATGATTTATCCGTGTTTTGATACAGGTATCCGTACATCCGGGCCAGTTCCAGATTGAATACACCTACCATCTGGTATTTTGGAAAGGAGGGGTTCACCATGGGACCAAGCATGTTGAAAAAGGTCTTGACACCCAGTTCCCGGCGGATGGGGGCTACCTGTTTCATGGCAGGGTGGAACAGGGGGGCGTGCAGGATGCAGATGCCCGCCTGATCCATACAGCGGCGCAGGAAATCCTCCTCCCGGCTGAAACGGATTCCCAGGAATTCCAGGACGTTGCTGCTCCCGCAGATGGAAGACACTCCGTAGTTGCCATGTTTGGCCACCGGAATCCCGGCTCCTGCCGTTACAAAAGAGGCCAGGGTGGAGATGTTGAAGGTATTCTTTCCGTCCCCGCCCGTCCCGCAGAGGTCGATGGGTTCATAGTCCGAAAGGTCCACCGCATGACAGAGTTCGAGAAGGGCATCCCGGAAGCCTTCCAGTTCTTCAGTGGTGACGCTGCGCATCATGTAGACGGTGAGAAAGGCGGCTGTCTGGCTTGTGTTGTACGTTCCGTTGGCCATCTCGATCAGTACCTGCCTGGATTCCTCCCGGCTCAGCAGCTGGTGCCCGATCAGTTTGTTCAGGATTTCTTTCATGGAGTTGCATTTAACCAGTTGGACAGAATTTTTTTACCCTCCGGGGTCAAAACGGATTCCGGATGGAACTGAACGGCCCTAAGGTCGTATTCCCGGTGGCGCAGGGACATTACCTCCCCTTTGGCATCAACGGCGGTGGCTTCCAGACAGCGGGGCAGATCTGGATGGACTACCCAGGAGTGGTATCTCCCCACCTCCAGGGTTTCGGGCAGGCCCCGGTACAGTACTTCGTCCCCCAACACATTTACGGTGGTGGCAACCCCGTGATAGACCTCTTCCAGGTTGACCAGTTTACCCCCGAAGACTTCTGCAATGGCCTGTTGCCCCAGGCATACGCCAAAAATGCGTTTGTCAGGGGCATAGTGTTTTATGATCTCCTTCAGGAGCCCCGCTTCTTCCGGGATTCCGGGGCCCGGGGAGAGCATTATGTTCATGTAAGGGGCTACTTCCTCCAACTGCAGCTGGTCGTTCCTGCGCACCCAGACCCGGCACCCAAGTTCTTCCAGGTAATGCACCAGGTTGTAGGTGAAGCTGTCGTAGTTGTCGATGACCAGTACTTCCTTCATCTCTTGAGTGATTCGGCGATTTCGAGCGCCTTGCTTAGCGCTCCGAGTTTGTTGTAGGTTTCCTGGAGTTCCGCCTCCGGATCCGAGGCGGCGACGAGCCCCGCCCCAGCCTGGTAGAACAGCTGGTGGTTCCTGCTCAGGAAGGTGCGTATCATGATGGCATGGTTGAAATCCCCGTCAAAGGCCATAAACCCAATGGCTCCTCCGTAATAACCCCTGGAGGTCTTCTCATAGGTTTCGATCAGCTGCATGGCCCGGTGCTTCGGAGCACCGCTAAGGGTTCCCGCAGGAAAAGTATCCGCCACCACCTTCATGGTCGGAATTCCGTTTTTGACCTGACCGGTGACCTTTGAGACCAGGTGGATCACATGGGAAAAATACTGCACCTCCCGGTAGGTTTCCACGGCTACCGCATGACCGTTGCGACTCAGGTCGTTCCGGGCCAGGTCCACCAGCATCACGTGTTCGCTGTTTTCCTTCCGGTCCGAGGCCAGTTTGTGGGCGAGTTCGGCATCCTCCTCGTCATTCCCGGTCCGGCGGAAGGTGCCCGCAATGGGGTGGATTTCCGCTTTTCCCTCTTTGACTACCAGTTGTGCCTCCGGGGAACTTCCAAAGATCTTGAAATCCCCATAGTCAAAATAAAACAGGTAGGGAGAGGGGTTTATGGACCGAAGGGCCCGGTAAACGTTAAATTCGTCCCCTTTGAAGGACTGGCTGAACCTCCTGGAAAGCACCAGCTGGAATACATCGCCCCGGGCACAGTGTTTTTTGGCAAGTTCCACCTGCTCGAGGTATTCGCTGTCTTTCAGGTTGCTTTCCCTGGGCCCCTCCCTTTGGAAGCGGTAAGTGGCGAAGGTTTGTATGGAAAGGATCTGCTCGAGCTGTTCAAGGTTGTTTGTCCCGTCAAAGCTGTGATCGAACAGGTATGCCTCGTTCTTGAAATGGTCGATAGCGATGATGTTCCGATACACGTTGTACAGGAGGTCCGGTATGTTCGGGGAATCCGGCTTCTTGGAAATGTCGATATCCTCGAAAAATCGCACTGCATCATACGCGATATACCCAAACAGCCCATTGTTGATAAATTTGAACCCGTGGTCTTCCACGCTGAAATTGCCGGCGAATTCCTGGATCTTCATGGCGAGGTCGGTATCCGGGGTGATTTTTGAGCTCCCGGAGCGGCCGTCGGGAAATTCCTCAAACAGGTCGTCCCCTGTTACCCGGATGGTCGCGATCGGATTACAGCAGATATAGGAAAAGGAGTTATCATTGGCATGGTAGTCACTACTCTCCAGCAGGATGCTTCCCGGGAACTGGTCCCGGATTTTCAGGTAGACGCTGACAGGGGTAATGGTATCGGCCAGGATTTTCTTGTAAAAGGTCTGTAAGGGGTACTTCATGCACGTTGGTTTGAATAAAAAAAGGCCTGTCGTGACAGACAAGCCTTATATCTCGGATACAAACAGGGCTCAGGTCACGACCTTCCGGGTCCTGACTTCCACCACAAGTTTGTATGTATGTTTCGTATCATCGGCTCAAATATAGAAAGGAAAATTTGTTTGGCAAATGCTTCCGAAAAAAAATAACGCCGGGTTGTTTCGGCGTTATTCTTCTGATTGACAGACCTCTCAGAATTCCAGGTCAACGACCAGGTCGAATTCATCATAGATGGTCTTGTCTCCCAGGTTGTCAAAAAAGCTGCCGGAACCGTAGCGGACATCGTACTCGGCACGGTCTATCTTCAGGGTGGCGGTAGCCTTGCTGCCATAGACGGACACATCAAATGTAACCGGTTTGGTGATGCCTTTGATTGTCAGTTCCCCTGTTACCTCGTAGGAAGTTTTACCGCTGGGCTTACTATTTGTGAACACTAGTTTTGCAGTCTCATAAGAGGCTACGGAGAAAAAATCATCGGATTTCAGGTGACCCTCCAATTTCTGTTTGTATTCACCTTCCAGATCAGTACAGGTAATT
>SBFL01000035.1 GCA_006227965.1 Bacteroidota bacterium
ATTTATGGGGTGTAGCAGTTGTTCAACCGGAAAGGATGGACAGCCGCGCGGATGTAGGAACAATGGTACCTGCGGTACGGATGGCTGTAATAAACTTACGGTTTTTGACTGGCTCTCCAATATGTCTCTGCCTGCCGGACAGCAGGCTTTCGACGTAGTGGAAGTGCGGTTTAAAAATAGCAGAAAAGAATTCTTCAGAAATACAGAGGGACTTTCCCTGTTTATCGGGGACGTGGTCTCCACCCAGGCAAAATCAGGTCATGATGTCGGTATTGTAACCCTAGCGGGAGAACTTGTGCGGGTACAGATGCGTAAAAAGAAGGTTTCCCACGGTTCAGAGCTGCCTAAGATTTACAGAAAGGCTACTCAAAGGGATATCGACAAATGGAAGAAGGTCAGGGGCAAGGAAGAAGAGATCAAAAAACGATCCCGGGAGATGGCCATAATTCTCGGGCTGCAAATGAAAATCTCAGACGTGGAATTCCAGGGAGACGGATCCAAGGCTACATTCTACTACACCGCAGAAGACCGGATTGATTTCAGGCAGCTGATCAAGGATATGGCAAAGGCCTTCGGGATCCGGGTGGAAATGCGCCAGATCGGATACAGGCAGGAAGCCCAGCGGCTTGGGGGAATAGGATCCTGTGGAAGGGAGCTGTGCTGTTCTACCTGGCTTACGGATTTCAGGTCCGTCACCACAGCTGCAGCCCGTTACCAGCAACTTTCCCTGAACCCTCAGAAATTGGCAGGGCAGTGCGGCAAGTTGAAATGTTGCCTGAACTACGAACTGGACACCTATATGGATGCCCTGAAGGATTTTCCTCCCACGGACGCAAAACTCCTAACCGAAAAAGGGGTGGCTTTTTGCCAGAAAACAGATATTTTCAAGGGTATCCTGTGGTTTTCCTACAAGGAGGACCCATCGAGCTGGCATACGCTAAACAAGGAACAGGTGCATGAGATTCTGGAAATGAACCAAAAGAAAAAGAAAGCGCAGAGCCTGGAGGCATATGCTGTGGAGAATTTCCGGAATGAGGAGGTGGCCTTTGAGAACCCGGTAGGCCAGGACAGCCTGACCCGGTTTGACCGGCCGAAGGGCAAACGCAGCAGGAAGAAGCGCAAGAAAAAAGGGAATAATAAAAAAAGAATGGCACGCAATGCCTAAAGTCCTCTTAATTGGGATCGTCCTCCTGTTGGTGGCGTCCTGTACAGACCAGCTGGCTTATTTCAATTACCAGTCCACGGATAACGGGAACTGGGGAAAAGACCAGGTGATGGAGTTCCGTTTTTCGGACCTGGATTCCACCCAGTCATACAACATGTACATCACGCTGCGCAATGATGAGCAATATCCCTACAGCAATTTGTTTTTGATTGCAGAAATGTCTTCCCCGGACGGCACTTCCCATCGGGATACCCTGGAATTCGAGATGGCGGATGCCAGCGGGAATTGGATGGGTACAGGGTATGGCAGTGTGAAGGAGAATAAACTTTGGTACCGGGAAAACATCGTTTTTCCGGATTCAGGCGTATATACTGTTACTGTCTCACATGCCATGCGAAAAAACGGAAGTGTGGAAGGGATTGAGCAGCTTCCCGGAGTGCTGGATGTGGGCCTTCAAATTGAGAAGAATCAGTAGAAACGATGGCTAAGAAAAAGGCAAAAAAGCAAACCAGGACATTCAAACTGTTTATAAAGGCATTCTGGATCCTGTTCGCGACAGGGGTCTTTTCGGTTGCCCTGGTATTTCTCCTGGCCTCCTGGGGGGTATTTGGGGAAATGCCCACTTTTGAACGCCTTGAAAACCCCCAAACCAACCTGGCTACGGAGATTATTTCGTCGGACGGGAAGACCCTTGGAAAGTTCTTCCTGGATGACAACCGCACAGATGTCCCCTATTCGGACCTTCCCCAAAACCTTGTCCAGGCGCTGATAGCCACAGAGGATGCCCGGTACTTCGAACATTCCGGGATTGATGCCCGCGGGACGCTCAGGGCTGTGATTTTCCTCGGACAGCGCGGCGGGGCCAGCACCATTTCTCAGCAGTTGGCACGTCAGCTGTTCGTTGGGGTTCGTTCCAAGAACCTGGTTGAAGCAGTTTTGCAGAAGGTGAAAGAGTGGGTTATTGCCACGCGCCTGGAACGAAACTATACCAAAGAGGAGATCATCTCGATGTATCTCAACATCTATGATTTCAATTACAATGCAGACGGGATCCGCTCAGCAGCCAGGATCTATTTTGGAAAAGAGCCGCGGGACCTTAAAATAGAGGAATCTGCAATGCTCGTGGGGATGCTCAAAAATTCTTCCCTTTACAACCCGATCCGCAGGGAAGAACTCACCCTGGAACGACGCAACACCGTTTTGGCTCAGATGGCTAAATACGATTACATCACGGACGCAGAGCGGGATTCCCTGACCGGACTGAAAATGGACATCAACTTTAACCCCGAGAACCACCGGGAAGGTCTTGCCACTTATTTCCGGATGTACCTTCAGCGATGGCTGAAGGAATGGATTTCCAAAAACCCCAAACCGGCCAGGGAAGGTGAGCGGGACACCTGGAACATTTACCTGGATGGCCTTAAGGTTTACACCACCATCGATTCAAGAATGCAGGGACATGCTGAAAGAGCGGTTCAGGAGCATATGAAGCGACTGCAGCAGGAGTTCTTTGTACAGAACACCCCGGACCGTAATCCGACCACTCCCTTTACGGACCTGGAATCCGAGGAGATCCGAACCATCATGGATCGGGCCATGAAGAATTCTGCCCGCTGGAGGGCTATGAGCCGCGAAGGCAAATCTGAGGAAGATATCCGGGCTTCCTTCAACCGGCAAACGGAGATGACGGTATTTGACTGGAATGCCCCTACCATGGAGAAAGACACCGTGATGCCCCCCCTGGATTCCGTCCGGTATTACAAGACATTCCTCCGTGCGGCCATGATGTCCATGGAACCGCAGACCGGGCATGTGAAGGCCTGGGTGGGAGGTATTAATTACCGTCACTTTCAGTACGATAACGTCATACAGGGAGCGCGGCAGGCGGGGTCTACATTCAAGCCTTTTATCTATGCAGCAGCCATTGACCAGCTCAGGCGGTCTCCCTGTGACAACCTTCCCGACACCCAATACTGCATCGAGGCCAACAAGCATGGGAATCCCGAGCCCTGGTGCCCGAAAAACTCCAATGGGAAGTATACGGGCAGGAGCTATACCCTGAAAGACGCCCTGGCTAATTCCGTCAACACGGTCACAGCCCAGCTGATTGATGAAGTGGGCCCCAGACCAGTGGTATCCATAGTCAAGAACTTAGGGCTTACCGGGGAGATCCTCGAAGTACCTTCGATCGCTCTGGGTACACCGGACTTCAACGTTTATGAAATGGTGGGGGCTTATGGGGCCTTTGCCAATCAGGGAGTATATGTGAAACCCGTCATGGTTACCAGGATCGAGGACCGGAACGGGACCGTCCTTTATGAATACACCCCTGAGACCAAGGATGTTTTAAGCCGGGATGTGGCCTATGCCATGGTCGACCTGTTAAAAGGGGTGACCGAAGGCGGTTCCGGGATGCGGCTCAGGCACACATCTGCAGCCGAAAACACGGTTTACAAAGAGATAATCACAGGTTACCCTTACGAATTCACAAATGCCATAGCCGGCAAAACGGGCACCACCCAAAACCAGAGTGATGGATGGTTTATCGGGATGGTGCCAAACCTGGTTACCGGTGTCTGGGTAGGTGGAGAAGACAGGGCCACCCACTTCAAGAATATATTGTACGGACAGGGTGCTTCCATGGCGCTGCCCATCTGGGCCCTTTACATGAAAGAAAATTATGCAGACCCGGAGCTGGACGTCTCCCTGGAGGATTTTGAACAGCCGGAGGAAATGACCATTCGGGTAGATTGTGATAAACCTGTTGAGGAAGAAGAAGAAAACCAGGAACTTGAGGATGACCTGGAAGGACTCGACTTCTGATCCATGGGATTTTGTAACTTGGGGATAGGACCCTAAACGAATTGCCGACATGATACGAAAAACCGTTGCGGATGCGAAAGAGGCCCT